>DATHOI010000425.1:0-3263 GCA_035485095.1 Polyangiaceae bacterium
AAGCCCAACCCGGCGGCTCGAGGCGTGTGCGTGCGCGTGACTCACATTCTGACGAGCGCGCTACCCCAGGAAATCCCGGCGCCAAGCGCACACATCAATACGGTGTCTCCGGGCTTGATGCGGCCGTCGCGGCTTGCTTCATCGAGGGCGAGCGGAATCGAGGCGCTCGAGGTGTTGCCGTAGCGCTCGATGTTGACCACGAAGCGCTCCATCGGGATGTCGAGGCGCAACGCGACTTGAGAGATGATACGCAGGTTGGCTTGATGCGGGACGACCCAGCGCACGCTGTCTGCGTCCATCTTTGCGTCGACGAGGGCCGAGCGCGAGGCGCTGCTCAGGTTCTTGACCGCGCTCTTGAAGATGTCTTGCCCGTCCATCTGCACTTTGTCGCGGCGCGCCTTGAGCGATTCGGCGGTGATGGGCTCTTTGCTGCCGCCCGCCGGGATCCAGAGAGATTCGGCCAGATTGGCATCGGTGTAGAGCTTCGTCGACAACACGCCACGCCCGTCGCCGACGGCGGGACCGAGCACGGCAGCGCCCGCTCCGTCACCGAACAGCACGCAAGTCGTGCGATCTTGCCAGTCGATCACGCGACTCAGCAGCTCGACGCCCACGATCAGGATGTGCTTGTGCAGACCCGAGCGAATGAACTGGTCGGCGATCGACATGCTGTACAGGAAGCCCGCACACGCCGCTGACACGTCGAAGGACGGAATCGGCCCAGCGCCGAGCTTTTGCTGCACGAACACCGCGCAAGCGGGCATCGGCACGTCTCCGCTGATCGTGCCGACGATGATCATGTCGAGATCGGTGGCACTGAGCCCCGCCATCTCGAGCGCGCGCCGCGCCGCGACCACGGCCATGTCGCTCGCGGTCTCGTCTTCACGCGCGATATGGCGCTGCTTGATCCCCGTGCGCTCGGTGATCCACTGGTCGGAAGTGTCGACTAGCTTCTCGAGCTCGTGGTTGGTGAGCACCCGCTCCGGCGCGTATGCACCGGTGCCGAGAATTCGACTGTGGGGGCCCTGCTCAGACGCCATGGTGTCTCGTACGCTCGCGGCCGTAGCCCGTCACGCAAAATGGTAGAACCAGTCGGGCGGCCTTACCAGAGCTTAGACATAGCTCCGCTGAACGCGCTGCGAAAGCACGTTCGCGGAGCGCTGGGCGCCAGCCGGAGCGGGGTCGCGCCACGCGCGACCAGCTCAGCTTTCCGACTTGGGATCGGATTTCAAGACGGCGCGCCCCTTGTAGAAGCCGCATGCCGGGCAAACCCGATGCGACACCGTGGGGGCGGAGCAGTTTTGGCAGGGCACCACGTTCGGTGCGCTGACTTTGTCGTGATTAGCGCGACGCATGTCACGCTTGCTGCTGCTCAATCGGCGCTTCGGTACGGCCACGAGCTTACTCCTTACTCTTTCTCACGCAGGCGGCTACGAAGGGCCGCCAGAGGTTGTAACCGCGGATCGATGGCGGGCTCTTGCCCTTCCGACGCCGAGGAGGGCGGACCGATAGCGGGACCTTCGGTCGAAGGCAAGTCGGAACGCCGAGGGAACATCGGCAGCTCCAAAACCAAGAACTCCCGGAAGAACGGATCCAGCTCGATTTGGCTGCCTTCGAAGGTATCCCGAGCCGCAGTGCCGGCGTCGAGCTCCTCGTCTTCTTCCAGGTCGTCTTTGGCTCCGCGCTTGCGGGATGCAGCGCTGCGGCCTTCAGAGGGTGTCCCGTTGGAGCCTTCGCGACGGGTTTTCTTGCCGAGCTTGGGTCCAGGATCCGTGGTCGCGGGGGCCAGCATCAAGAAGATCTCGGGGCTCACGTCGATGTCGAGCGGCTCGAGCGTGACCACGCAGGGCATGCTCACTGCGGCCTCCGCGTGCCCGCGCACCAGCACGTCTTTGCCGCTTCTGCTGAGCTCGACGGTCGCGCTGCCGGCGCGGCGTGGGGTGGCGTCCGTGCCTTCGAATGCTTGACGCAGCCAGACCTCGTCGAGCGTGAACGTCACGGTTCGCGGGCCGCGCTCGAGATCGGCGAGAGGGACGACAAAAACGGGTTTGCTCACGGCGGGGCGCGCAAGCTAGCGCCTCGCTTGGAGCTTCGCAAAGATCGCGCGATTTCCCCGACAAATCCGGGGTCGGCCGCTTTTCAGGTCTTCAGTCCAGCACGCTTCCTGGGCTAGCGTTGCTGCTGACATGCTGTCCGGCGAGAGCCCCACCACGCCACGCCGCCGGTTGCAAATCGCGGCAGCGCTCTACGTGGTGACCAGCATCGTGTTCTTTCTGTTCGCGGACCCGGCGTTGCTCCGCGACCACACGCCGTGGAACCACTTTGCGCTGCTCGCGGACGCTTGGCGCCACGGCCGCTTGGATTTGGGTGGCCGACCGCCGCTCTACACGGGCAACAACGATTTCAGCCAGTTCAACGGCAAGTGGTACGTGGTCTTTCCGCCTTTTCCGGCGCTCTTGTTGCTGCCGCTGGTGGCGCTCGCGCGCGTGCCGGAGCGCGTGCACGACGGTGAATTCTTCTTGGCCCTCGCAGGCATTGCGCCTGCGGTGCTGTTTCTCGCGCTCGAGAAGCTGCGCCGCTTCGGGCGCGCCGAGATCAGCGAGCGCGCCAGCGTCGGCCTCTCGTTGCTGTTCGCGTTTGGTACCGTGTACTTCTTCTCGGCCGAGCAGGGCACGGTTTGGTACGCGGCGCACGTCGTCGGGGCCGTGCTCGCGGCGTGCTACTTACTCTTCGCGCTCGAAGCCGAACGGCCGTGGCTCGCCGGGCTCGCGCTCGCGCTCGGTTTCGCGACGCGCACGCCGCTGCTCTTTGCGGCGCCCTTGTTCGTGCTCGAGGCAGTGCGCACGTCGAGCGCGCCCGAAGCGTTTCGCGAGCTAGATGCCAGGGCGCTCTGGGCGTCGCTCGACCGCCGGCGCTTCGTGCGCTTACTGCTTGCGTTCGCGACCCCGGTCCTCGCAGTGCTCGCGCTCACTTTCCTGCACAATCAGCGGCGCTTCGGCGACGCGTTCGAGGTGGGTTACCAATACCTGGGCGTGGTCTGGCAACGCCGGATGCTGAAGTGGGGGCTATTCGACTACCACTACCTGGCAAAGAACCTGGGGGTGGTGTTGACGAGCCTGCCGTATCGGTTGCAGGGCGGCCCCGTGCCGTTTCAGATTAACCTGCACGGGCTCGCGCTTTGGGTGACGACGCCGGTCTATTTGTGGCTGCTCTGGCCCCGCCGCAAGCAGGCGCCACACCTGGCTTTGTGGCTCACGGTAGCG
>DATHOI010000426.1:0-19327 GCA_035485095.1 Polyangiaceae bacterium
TTCGATCGCAAGGAGCTGCGCTACGAGGCCACGGACGACCACGGTCTGCGTGAGATCGACCTCGTGCTGCGCGCGGGCGGCCGCGAAGATCGGCGCCCACTGACGCGACTCGATGGCGAGACGAAACTCGAGCGCGGCGCCTACGCGATCGAATCCAGTGACGCCTTCTTGCGGCGCACTTTCTTACCCGTCGAAGTCAGTATCGAAGCGCGTGACGATGACGCCCTGAACGGCATAAAATGGGGAAAAAGCGCCATTTTTACGCTGCTACCGGTGCCCGTCGGGGAACCCGAGGCGGCGCGTTACCAGGCCCTGCGCGCCGCGCGGGACGCGCTGACCGATCTGCTCGCGGCCGAGCTCGGCCCGCATGACGGCCTGACTGATTCCGAGCAACGCAAGGCGGACGAGTCGAGCACCGCAAAAGTCGTGGCAGAGCTGCGAGCCGCGATCGAACAGCGCTTTGCGGGTTTGCGCATGGCACCCGGACTGAAAGCGTTCTTGAGCGGCCAAGCGCGCGTGCTCGAGCGTGCCTTGCCGACGCCAGCGTCTTCGATGCGCCGCACCGAGGACGTGCTCTTGGCCGTGGACGCAGGTCTGCGTGGCCTCGGAAATCGCGACGCCGAGGCCGTCGCGAAGCACCTGGGCGATGCCGCAGAAGAAGCCGCCGACGGCGCAAAGCAGGCGCTCGAGACCGAGCGCCGCGCCGACGGGCTCCGGCGATTGGAGCAGGCGCTCGGCGTGCTCGATACCGGAGCCGCTCACTTGGTCGTGCTGGGTCCACTCGGGCGTGACGTGGGCAGCGTTGCCCAGGGCGAAATCCGGCGGATAAAACGCGGGCGGGACGCTGGAAATCTACTGGCGACCGAGCTCGCCGCGCGGCACTTGGCAGCCCGACTTCGCCGGCCCAGTCCTTCTTTCAGCACGGCCGGCGGTGGCGGGGTCGAATCCGGGTCAGGCTCGCAGAGCGGTGACAATGCGCCGCCCTCGGACGCAGACAAGAAGTTCGATGAGCTCGTCGGTGAGCTCGAGCGGCTCGCTAGTGAACATCAACAAGAGCTCGACCGCGTGGACCACACCTTAGAGGGCGCCGAGAAGGCCGTCGATCTCGACGACTTGAAGCAGGAAGCCTTGGAGCGCGCGCGGACGCTGCGCGAGAAGATCGCGCGCCTGCCCCAATTTTCAGACGATCCGACGTCTGCGCGAGCTAGTGCCGCTCTCGGTCGCGAGCACGCGGACGCCATGGCACAAAGCCTTACGCGGCTTTCCTTCAAGGACGCGGTCGACAGCGGACGACATGCGAAATCCGAGCTCGATGATGCCGCGAAGAAGGCGAAGACCACGTCGTCCTTCGAGTTCGTAGATGACGCGGCATTGGCAGATGCGCGCGCGGAGCTCGATCGCGACCTGGCCTGGGCAGAACAAAGCCTTTCTCGAGCCGAAAAGAGCGCCAGTGAAAAGGCGCAGCCAGGGCTGCAGGATTCATCGGGGCGCGAGCGAGCCCTCGCCGAGCGGGCGGCCAACCTCGCCGGGCGCGGCAACCACGGAGAAATTGCGCTACCCGAGGATCTGGCCGAAGCGCTGGGCAAAGCCGAGGGTTTGATGCGCGATGCCGCGAAGGAGCTCGCTGCTGGCCACGGTGAGCAAGGCCTGTCGTTGCAGCGCGATGCGCAACGCTTGCTCGAGCAAACCAACAGCGGGCAGAGCGGCTCGGGGGAAAGTGACGGCAAACAGCAGCAGCCTCAACCGTCGCCGAAAGATTCGTCCGAATCGAAGGGCAAGCAGATGCGCACGGACGCCGACGTGCCGCGACCGGACGGCACGTCGCGCGCTTCGGATCTGCGGCGCCGAATCTTGGAGGGCTTGGCAAAGGAAAAGAGCGGTCGGCTCTCGGACGCCGTGCGCCGCTACGCCGAGGGTTTGCTGAAATGAGATCCGGCTTGCGGCGAGGACTTCTGCTCGGCATATCGTCGCTGCTGACGCTCGCGTCACCCGTGTCTGCTGGTCTCGATTTGGGCCTGCAAAGTCCGGTGGAACGCGTCGCAAACGCGATCACCGAGATCGACACACAGCGTGCTACCGAATTGCTCGAGCACACCACGCTGGACTCGAATGCTCTGAGCGTGGAACGAGCCCGGCTCGCCGTGTACCTCGGTGAATGCGATCGCGCGGAAGCCATTCTGTCGAATCCGGCCCTGACCGAGTCGCGCGAGGGCGCTTCTCTCGCCGATCTCGCTAAGAGCTGCGCGCGCGCGACGGCCGCGGGCCTCGTGGTCGAAGACAAGCAACGGGGTATCTGGCTGCGCCTGCAAGACGACTCCGATCGCGCGCTCGCGCCATTTTTGTTCGAGGTCGCGGCGCAGGCGCGCGACACGGTCGCCAAAGAAATCGGCATCGATCTGCCGCGGCCACTGCGGATCGATCTAGTTCGCGATTTGTTCTCGCTGTCGGCGGTCTCCGGTTTGCCGCTCAAAGCAGCGGAAACCACCGGTACATTAGCCGTGGCGCGTTGGGGGCGCGTGATCATGCTCTCGCCGCGCGCGCCCGTGCAGGGCTACCCCTGGCAAGACACGTTGGCTCATGAAATCACGCATCTGCTCGTGACGCGCGCGACTCGCGACTACGCGCCGCTTTGGATGCAGGAAGGGTTGGCGAAGCGCTTCGAAGTGCGCTGGCGCCCAGTGCGGCCGTTCGATCACCCGGATTGGGCGGACGTGGGCGCGCGAAACGCCGCGCTCGACGGGCGTTCGGTGGGAATCGACAAGCTCGGACCATCGATCGCGATGCTGCCGACGCCCGAGGCTGCCGGCACGGCGTTCGCCGAGGTCACGAGCTTCATGCACTTTTTCATCGAACAAAATGGCGAGCCCGCTTTGCGCTTGCTGTTCGCCGACCTGCGCGGCGACGGCGAGGAGGGCGCGGACGCGGCGCTCATGAGCGTGACGGGTTACGGGCTCGCAGAATGGAACGCGCGTTGGCAGCGCTTCTTGCGCGCGCCGGTCAAAACCAAAGCGGAGGACAACGCGACACCGGCGCCGCCCATGCGGGCTCAGCGGGACGCCGGACGCCGCATTCGGCTCGCCGATTTGCTCGACGGCCGTGACCATGGCCGAGAATCGGCGGCCGAGGTCGAGCCGCTGCTGTCCGCGTTGCCGCGCGTGCCCCAGGTGCGGGAGCGCATTGCCCGCGGTCTGTATCGAGCCGGTGACGACGCTGGAGCCGAGCACGCGCTTGGTGCAGTAACGGAAATTGACGGCCTTTATGGACCTTGGTTTGCGCTGGCCGGCCGTGGGTTCAAGCGACGCGGGCAGCTCCCCGAATCGGAATCAGCCTTCACTCTAGGGCTCTCGGCCGATCCGCTCTCCGATGAAGTCGCGTGCGAGGGCTACCCCGCAGCGCACGTAACCGATACCAGGCCGGGTGCACGAGCAACGGCGGAGGAACCACCATTGCCCACACGGCCGGCTTGGTTAGAGCTATGTAAGGCTGCCCGCCGCGTGCCACGAGATTGACCGATGGGCGCCCCGCGGCTTACGATAATCAGCTCGAATCTCTGCGAACTTTAAAGGATTTCCCGTGGGTCTCGCCACGTACGCTGCCGCTCAGCTCCTGCGTGCACTCCCCCGCGTCCGAATCAGTCGGGCCGTCGGCGAGCTGTGCGAATTGCCGCTGTCCGCACCTGTGTCCCGCGCGATCATGGGCGTCTACTCACGTGCCTATCGCGTCAACTTGGATGAGGCGATGCCAGAGCCAGGGCCGTACCCGAGCTTCGACGCGTTCTTCACTCGTCCGCTCAGAGACGGCGCCCGTCACATCAGCTCTGACGCGGTGGTCTGTCCTGCGGACGGCAAGCTCTCGTCGTGCGGGCGCGTCGATTCGGGTTCACGAATTTTCGTAAAAGGGCAGCACTACGACGTGGGTGAACTGATCGGCGACGCGCGCGACGCGGCGCGCTACAGCGGCGGTGAGTTCGCAGTCGTGTATTTGGCGCCTGGGGACTACCATCGAGTCCATTCGCCGGTCGACGGCGAGGTGACACTAGTACGTGGCATGCCCGGGGATCTCTATCCTGTGAATTCGATCGGTGAGCGGCACATCCCGCAGCTGTTCGTGCGCAATCATCGCGCCGCGATCGTGATCGACACGCGCGGGCTGGGCCGTGTCACGGTGGTGATGGTGGGCGCGGTGATCGTTGGTCGCATTACCGTGACGGCGTTACCAGGGCAGTCTTCGGCACCCGCTGGCGTACACCCAGTGAGCCCGTCGGTGAGCGTGGCTCGTGGCGGCGAAATCGGCATGTTTCACCTGGGTTCGACCGCTGTGGTCTTGCTCGAGCCAGGCGTGAGCGTTGGTCGTCCGCTGGGCAAGGTGCGTTACGGCGAATCGCTATTGAGAACTGGATGACGATCGACAACTCGGATGACACAGCGCGCATCAGCGCGAGCGATCCGGTGGAGCCGCCGGCCGCCGAGCTATCGTCCGTGAGGGCCACTGCTGTGCAGGAGGACGTCGATCTGAGCTCACTCGCCGCGGCAACGACTATCGAAGCGTCCGACGCCACGGCCACGCACGATTCCGTCGCGCCGACTTCGCGAAAGCTCGCGCCGCCGCCGAAACCCCGGCGTGATTCCGGTCCGACGTCGGGTCCGCCGTCCGTGCGGCCCGCCTCTGATTCCGGGATCGACAGCGCCTTGGCGTCGAGCGCACTGAAGGCTCCGATCGCGCCAACGATCTCGTACGCGACCGACGGCACGGCGAGCGTCGACGCGAGCGCCACGGAGACGAGCACGCTGAGCGTTGCGAACGGCGAGGTGAGCGAGGTCCCGGTGTTGCCACCCGTGCCTGGTTCTGTTCCGCCATTGAGCTCGCCGCCACCGATCCCACGTCGTCGTTCGAATCCGTCGTTCGCAGCGACCGAGAGTGATGACGCTGCAGCGCCAGCGACCGCGCGTTCGCCCTCGGACCCGGTGGTCGCGGCAGCAACCGAGGCCACGCTCGGTCTGGCGCTGAATCCGGAAACTCTGCTGAAACCGGCCTCGATTTCACCGAAGCCCGTTGCGGCGCCGCCACGACCTGCGTCCAACCCGCCGCCACCGCGTCCCGCTTCGACGCCGCCCGCGGCGCGCCCGCTCAGTGAGCCGCCTGTATCGGCGGCGCCGCCATCGTCGGGGCCACCGTCGTCATCGGCGATTTTTGCGATGCGCATCATCGCGGTCGGCGAGTCGCAACCCCCGCCGCCAGTGCAAGCCGATCACTCTGCGGATCCCAACGCGTATCCCGCCGGGCTCGGCAAGCGACGCAGCTCACGTCCAGCCCCCGGAGCGCCGCCTGCGGCGGTACCCGAGCGTTTGCCGCCGCTCGATTCGGCGCCCGACATCGTGGAAGTTGCGGATGGCGCGGACGCGGCGCCCGTCGCCGTCGCGGACACTGCACCTGCCGATGCAAGCGCAGCACAACCTCTTCGCGCTGAAGCATCGCCCGTGCTCGCGCCGCCTTCGGAAGACGTCACCGAAGAATTATCGGATGAAGATGTCTCGCCCGACTCCGGTGAGAAGAAGACGAGCCCGGCTCCACAGGTCGAGGAGCTCGAGCGTGACGACGCGATTTCGGTGCCCCCCGAGGAGCTTGCGGCTTTTCAAGAGGCGCAAGCTCAAGCCAAAGCCGACGGAGCCAAGCCACCTCCACCGCCGAAACGCGCCGCCGGAGCACCCCCTTCGGCGCCCGTGCTCGAAGCGCCTCCAGTCGCGGTCGTCGCTGCACCGACACCAGATCCCGCCGCAGCCAAAGCCGCTCAGCGCGCGAAGACACGCCAGCCTTGGTGGGAGGATTTGTTCAATGAAGACTTCATGCGCGCGAGCGCCAAGGTCAATGACGAGCAAGTGCGCCGTGAGGTGACGTTCATCGAGGACTCGCTCGGCGTGGCGGCGGGCGGAGTCGTGCTCGACCTCGGCTGCGGCGCGGGACACCATGCCGTCGAGTTCGCCAGTCGTGGTTACGGCGTGGTCGGCTACGATCTGTCGCTCTATCAACTGGCACTTGCTGCTGATGTCGCCCAAGAGCGCAGCCAAAAAATCAATTTTCTCCAAGGCGACATGCGTGAAATGGCCTTCGAGGAGATGTTCGACGGAGTGTTCTGCTGGAACACGACCTTCGGCTACTTCGAGGAAGACAAGAACCTCGCCGTCGCCCAGCGCGTTTTCAAGGCGCTCCGCCCAGGGGGCATGTTCTTGATCGACGTGCTCAATCGCGACTTTGCTGCGGCATCCGCGCCTCAACAAGTCTGGTACGAAGGCGATTCCTGCGTGTGCATGGACGACATGAGCGTCGACTACATCTCGAGTCGCCTGCGTGTGAAACGCTCGATCATTCTCGATGACGGTCGCACGAAAGAGTCACTGTTTTCTCTACGACTCTACTCGCTGCACGAGCTCGGTAAGCTATTGCACGAGGTGGGCTTCAGAGTCACCGAGGCGAGCGGGCACCCGTCCACGCCTGGGGTGTTCTTCGGCCCGAATTCGCCGCGCATCATCATGCTCGCGCAGCGCCCCTAGCGCGAAGTTACTTGCACGTCACGTGCAGTCCGCCGCCCTGTTCCACACACTTGCAGCCGGAGCCGAGAGCACTCGCGATGCATCCGCAGCTCGATTTTTGTGCGCACTGCGGCAACCAACTGCATGCCGCGCCGCCGCTCGCTGATTCGTCGCAGTACCAACCGGTAGGGCACATGCCGGTGCCGCACGGGCTGCACGTGCCATCATCACACGCCGTACGAGGCGGAGCGCTCTCTTCTTCCGCCGGCGCGTCGTCCTCCGTGGTGTCGTCGCTTGACGCGGCCGCAACTTTTTCGTGCGCGGTAGCGGCTGGAGCACTCGCGCTGGCGGCGCTTCCGCCGCAGGCGGCTGTCGCAAACGGCAGGCAGAGCCCAATCTGAAGCAGGCCGCGGAGTATCGAGTAGCGGTTCGAGGAAGCTCCCACGCCCTCCACGTATACGTCTCCGCGCGCGCGCGCTACAAGCGTTTCGTGGATCTCGCGTCAGCCCTTGCCGAGCGCCTCCCTGGTTTGCGCGTCAGCAGCGCCGCTCCGGATCTTTCGGCTGCGGCGCGAGACCTCTGGCCGCGCGCGCTGGTCGACATTCAGAGCGGCGAGCTGCCCTCGAATCGGCCCGGCGCAGTGGTTTGGCCCGAGCGCACCGAGCAAATCGTCCAGATCATCGAACTGTCTCGCAGGCAGGGATTTCACGTCGTCCCCTTTGGTGCCGGCAGTGGCGTGTGCGGCGGAATACTTCCGGATGAGCGCACGGTCGTCGTCGATTCGAAGTGCCTGCTCGACTTCCGGATCGATGAACAGGCACCGGTCGTGCACGCGGGCGCGGGAATTTTGGGCATCGATCTGGAAGCGCGTCTCGCTAAGTCCGGCTTCACCGCCGGGCACTTTCCATCGAGTATCGTGTGCTCGACGGTGGGCGGCTGGGTCGCCGCGCGAGGCGCAGGTCAATGCTCGAGCCGCTTCGGAAAAATCGAGGACATGGTCGCGGGGCTCGACTGCGTGCTCGGCACGGGTGACGCGGTGAGCATGCGCCGTCGGCGCTCGGGCCCCGATCTCGTGTCGCTCGTTACGGGGAGTGAAGGCACGCTCGGGTTCGTCACGTCGGTGACGCTGCGCTTGCATCCAGCCCCGAGAGCCCGGAGATTTCTGGCATATTCGTGCGCGAGCATCGAGCGTGGGTTCGATCTGCTGCGCACGCTCATCCAAACGGGGCTGCGGCCCGAAGTCGCTCGGCTCTACGATCCGATCGATTCGGTGCTGCTCGGGCAGAGCTCCGATGCCAAAAAATCGCCAAAAAATCGCAGTCCGAGCTTGGTGCGGGCTTTCGGTATCGCGGCTCGTCGAGCGCTCGCGCATCCCCGGTTGCTGCAACGCGCGATCGAAACGCTGGAAGGCAACGTGCTCGGCGGAGCGACACTGCTCTTGATCTTCGAAGGCACGAGCGAGCAGGCCGAGCAGGACGCCGAGCGCGCGACCGTCTTGTGTCAGCGCGCAGGGGCTCGCTCGCTCGGGGAGGGGCCCGCGCGAGCCTGGCTCGCACATCGCTACAGTGTGAGCTTTCGTCAATCGTCCGCGTTTCGCTTGGGCGCGTTCACCGACACGATGGAAGTCGCGGCGCCATGGTCGAAGCTCGAAGCCGTGTACACCAGCGTGCGCGCGGCGCTCTCGGAGCACGCGCTCGTCATGGCTCACCTCAGCCACGCCTATCCAGACGGCTGCAGTATCTATTTCACGTTCTCGGCGCTCGGTGCGATCGCAGGTCGAGCCGTCAATCGTTATGACGCGGCCTGGCGCGCGGGCCTCGGCGCGGCTCTCGCCGCGGGCGCCAATCTCAGTCATCACCACGGTGTTGGGCGCAGTAAGGCGGGGCGCCTCGCGGCCGAGCTCGGGCAAGGAACCGAGCTTCTGAGCCGGTTGCGGCACGGCTGGGACCCGGGTGGGTTGTTCAACCCCGGCGCGCTCAGCGCTCCGTTCGAAGTGCAGCCGGTCGCCGTTCGAAGCGGTCGCGCATCGCTCGCGCTCGACGAAGAGTCATTGCTCGCCGAGGTCGACGCGCAACTGTCACTCGGCGCCGTCGAGGCGCTGTTGTCCCGAAGTGGCTTGTCGCTCGGCCTGAGCGGCGTCGTGGATTGGTCCTCGTCGGTTGCCGACTGGCTAGCGAGTGGCTTCCCGGGAGCGAAAGACGCCTGGGCCGATCCAGTGGCGTCGAGAGTGGCAGGTTTCGAGGCTCGCGCAGGGGGCGTTCAGGCTCACGTGCGGAGCGCGCCGCGCCGCGCGACCGGTCCCGATCTGCTCGCGCTCTTTGCGGGGACGCACGGACAAATCGGCGTGGTCGAGCGCGTGACGCTCGCGGTCCAGCAGCGCGGCGCGCCCGAGCCGCGTGTCGAACCCTTCGTCTGGGATCGCGATCCGCCTCTCAACGACGGTGAACGGCGCGCATTCGAGCTCGCGCGGCGCGCGCTTCGACCCGCGTCGCGCGCCGCGGAATGAGCCGCTCAGTCCAGGGGTGCTTCTGGCGCGGGTGCCGCAGCGAGTAGGCTGCCCGGCAGATCGAGATTCTTGCTGAGCCGCTCGAGTGCGCCCTCGACGAGCTCGCGATCTTCGGCGTCTACGCTGCCGGCGCCGGCGCGAAACAACGCGAAGCGCAACGTCGCCGCCTCCAGTCGCGAGAGCGCCGCAGTGCGCGAGAAACCGAGCTCCTCGACGCGATAGCGAAGCAACACTTGCCCATCTTCGAGCACTTGCTCGCCGACGATTTCGGCCTTCACGCGACCGGTGCCACACAGTTGGCGAATGATGCCGCGCACGCGTGAAGCGCGCCTACGAACCTTCAGCGCTGCGGGGTTCTCGAATAAATTGAAGAAGCGGTTGCGTGCGAATGCGGTCGGCACGAGGGTCAGCGCGCAGAGTAGCGCGTCTAGATCCACGCTCGGTTTCGGCGCGACGCGCGTCACGGGCCGCCTGGGCCGCTCGGGTTACCGTGCTCCGAGCTCTGGTTGGCTTGTAAGAGCGCGGCTTGATGAAATGACCCGACCGCGTCGAGCAGCTCCGTCAGGTCGCCGTCCATCACGCGGTCGAGCTTGTACAGAGTCAGCCCAACGCGGTGATCAGTCAGGCGGTTCTGCGGGAAGTTGTAGGTGCGGATTTTCTCCGAACGATCGCCGGCTTTGACCATGCCGCGCCGTTCGTCGCGGATGGCCGAGTCTTGCTTCTCCTGTTCGATCTCGAGCAGGCGACTGCGCAGGATCTTCAAGCCCTTGGCCTTGTTCTTGATCTGACTGCGTTCGTCTTGGCAACGCACGACCATGCCGGTCGGCAAATGGGTGATTTGCACCGAGCTATTGGTAGTGTTCACTCCCTGCCCGCCGGGACCGCCCGAGGCGGCGATGTCGAAGCGTAAGTCCTTGTCGTCGATCACGAGCTCGACCTCGTCCGCCTCGGGGAGTACGGCAACGGTTGCGGTCGAGGTGTGAATGCGGCCCTGCGCTTCGGTCGCGGGCACGCGCTGCACTCGGTGCACTCCGCCCTCGTACTTCAGGCTGGAGAAAACGCGGTTTCCCGTGACGAGCAAGATCACCTCTTTGAGCCCACCCGCGGCGGCCTCGCTGCTCGACATCAGCTCTATCTTCCAACCGCGGGTTTCCGCGTAGCGGCTGTACATGCGAAACAGATCGGCGGCGAAGAGCGCTGCTTCCTCGCCGCCGGTGCCGGCGCGGATTTCGAGCAGCGTATTTTTTTCGTCGTTCGGGTCCTTCGGCAGGAGCAAGACGAAAATGCGCTGCTCGAGCTGCGAGAGTTTCTCTTCGAGCTCGGGCAGCTCCTGTTTGACGAGCGGTCCGAGCTCCGGATCGTTCAGCACCTCGCGGTCTTCAGCGACGTGCTTCTCTATCGTCCGCCATTCGTGGAACGCCTCGACGATGTTCGACAGCCCGCTCCGCTCGCGGTTGAAGGCATTGAGCTTCTGCGGGTCACCGAAGACCTTCGGATCGCACAATAGCTGGTCGAGCTCTGCGTAGCGCCGGACGAGGGACTCGAGCTTTCCGACCGGGATCATGTCGCCGGAACGGACGCGCGAGTCAGTGTCGAAAAGTCGTCGAACGTGCGCTCGCTGGCAAATTCCGGTGATTTGCCTTGCTGCTCACGCTCCAAGGTCACGAGCAACGCGGACAGCGCCACTTCCAATTGCCGGTCATCGGGTTCGATGGTCGTGATCTTTTGCACGAGAAACCCCGGCCAAAGCAAGATTCGACCGGGGCCGCGCGTGCAGTACTTGGCTAGCACGCGCTGCAGCTCGAACGTGAGCGCGGCGATGAACGGCAGAAACGGCAACTTGAACGCGAAGAAGAGCAGGTTATCGACCAGCTTGCCGACGCCGAAGTGCGGCAAGAGCGGCCCGAGCGCACTGAACACGAAGATCGAAACCAACGCGACCATGACGATGAACGTCGTGCCGCAACGCGGATGCAGCGTGGTCTTGGGCCGCGCGTTCTCGAGCGTCAGCGCCTGCCCCGACTCGTACGTGTAAATCGATTTGTGCTCGGCGCCGTGATACTGGAACACCCGGTAAATCTCTGGGATACGGCGGATGACCAGCATGTAGCCGATCAAGATCGCGAGCTTGGCGCCAGCGGTCAGGAGCTGAAAACGGACGTCTCGCACGTCCAGATTCAGACCGAGCAAGCTGCTCGCGCCGGCCGCGAACGCTTGTGGCAACGCGACGAACACGCCGATCGCGAACAGCGCCGACAAGAGACCGAGGAAGCGCTTCTTCGGTTCGGCCTCACGCGCCTGAGGGCCGACGCCGAAATCTTCCGGGGCGTTGGTTAGAAGCGCCAAAATGGGCAGAGACAGTGCTGCGAGTGTGCTCGGACCCGCGCCGCGTGTGGCGTTTTTTTCCGGTGTGCCCGACTCGTCCAGATCTTGCTCGAACTGCTCCGCAGAAAACCGAAGCGCGGCGCTGCCGAGCTTCAGCGCTTCGACCAGCGCTGCCACGCCGCGTACGAGCGGCCAGGCCAGCTTGCCGCGTCGTAGATCGGACATGGGCTGCTCACGCACGACGAGCGCACCACTCTTCTTCCGCACCACGGCGGAGAAGCAATGCGGCGAGCGCATCATCACTCCTTCGATCAGAGCCTGGCCTCCGATGTAGGGACGCGCGACGCCGTCAGGGCCGAGAACCGCGGGTTGGTTCGACATCAGGACCAGTATAGCGCCTGCGCCTGCGCCGCGCGGGTTCGGGCGACGTGTTTTAGACGTCGCCCGAAGCTCGTCACTTGCTCGCGCCCGCTTGCGCGTAGCGACGGCGGAAGCGGTCGACGCGACCTTGCGTGTCCATCATGCGCTGCTTGCCCGTGTAAAACGGGTGGCATGCCGCGCAGACGTCCACGGCCAGCTCGGGCTTGGTGGAGCGGGTGCTGAACTTGTTGCCGCACGCGCACGTCACGGCCACTTCTTTGTAATCGGGGTGAATGCCGTCTTTCATCGTGATCTCCAGGCCTTCTCGGCTGCCCAGGCCCATACGCCGGGTGTGCGAAAAGGACGCGGAACCTAGCTTGCGTCGTCGCGGCGTTCAAGCAACCCCCTCACTTAAAGAGGAATTCCCTCATCAGCCAGGGCCGTTGGCCGGAACCGCGTCCGGTTTGGGCGCTGTGTCTTGGGTAATTTTCAATTAATATCAAACGGTTAGCTGGTATTCCCGGCGGCCGGACGCGAACTTGACCGCGCTCGTCTTTTCCTTCAAGGATCGCGCCCATGTCCGATTCGTCGCGACGCGACGCGCTCAAACGTATCGCCCTGTCCGGCGCCGTTCTGGGCGGCGCTGCGTTGACGACGAAATTCGCGTTCGACCGGGGCGGTTTCGGCTTGGCGGAAGCCGCGGGTGAGCGGCAAGTGCGCGACTTTCGCATTCACATGCCGAGCGCGTCCAAGCCTGGTCCAACCCTGGCCATCGCGAAGAGCAGCACGGACCCCGCTGAGCTCGTTAGGCGCGCGGTCGACGCGATGGGCGGAATGAAGCGTTTCGTCTCGCGGGGCGACATCGTCGCGGTCAAGCCGAACATCGGTTGGGATCGCATGCCCGTGCACGCGGCCAACACGAACCCACTCGTCGTGGCCGAGGTCGTGAAGCTCGCCTTCGATGCGGGTGCGAAAGAAGTGATCGTGACCGACGCTTCTTGCAACGAGGCGAACCGTTGCTTTCAGCGCTCCGGGATTTGGCGAGCGGCGTACGCGCTCGGCGCAACCGTGATCTTGCCTTCGGCGCACCGCTTTCGCGATTTACGCATGAAGGGTGAAGTGCTCGATCAGTGGCCCGTGTACTTGCCGCTCGTCAACGCGGACAAGGTGATCAACGTTCCCGTCGCCAAGCACCACAACTTGGCGAAGTTCACCGCGGGCATGAAGAATTGGTACGGGATTTTGGGCGGTCGCCGCAATCGGCTGCATCAAAATATCGACGTTTCGATCGCTGATTTAGCGACCTTCATGCGCCCGACCCTGACCATCATCGACGCGACGCGGGTCCTGCTCAGGAACGGACCGCAGGGTGGCAACATCGACGACGCGAAAGACATGCATCAAGTCATCGCTAGCCTCGATCAAGTCGCGGCGGACGCCTACGCGTGCACTCTGATCGGCGAACATGCGTCGAACGTGAAGTATCTGAAGCTCGGTCACGATCGCGGCATCGGCAATATGTTTTGGGATCAGTTGCCCCACGTGGAGGTGTGAACGTGGAGGCCGAGCTGAACGGCGGGGATTTTCCTGCGCCGATCCCGTGGCTAGGTACGCCTGGAAAGGTCGCGCCGCTCGACAGTGCGCTCGCGTCGAGCTCCCCTTCGCCCACGCCGCACTTGATTCAGATTCGCAAATCGACTGGCCGCGCGCTCGCCTCCGAAGTGCAAGCGAGCGTTGCCAGTGCGAGCATTTCCGCTGGCGGGCGTGCCCTCAACGCGGCGTCCACGCCCGCTGCCGTGACGAACAGCGGCGGCCCGAGCGCCCCCATCAAACCCAAAAAAACCGGCCCTAAGCGCCCAGGCTCGGGCCTTCCGGCGCGCAAAGTAATTCGGATTTTGGTTTGGGTGCGGCGTGTCTCGCAGGTCGGGTTCGTCGCGCTATTTCTGTTTTTTCTCGCGCACACCGCGTTTCGCGGCACGTTCGCTGCGACCTCGGGCGAGCCCGTGCGGTTGCCGCTGCCTGTCGAAGGCTTCTTGCTCGCGGACCCGTTCGTCGGTGCGATCACGCTGCTCAGCACGCATACGGTTTACCGCGGGCTGGCTTGGGGCCTCGTGGTGTTCGCGCTGACGTTGGTTTTCGGGCGCGTGTTCTGCGGTTGGATCTGCCCCTTCGGCACGCTGCACCACTTCTTTGGTTGGATCTTCCCGAGTCGCTATTTGCGCGGCAACAAGCGGGTCGAGGCCAACAAGACGCATTGGTGGCAGGCCGGAAAATACTACATCATGTGGGGTTTTCTGGGCGCAGCCCTGGTCGGCAGCTCGATCGGTGGGCTGCTCGATCCGATCTGCGTCGCGGTGCGCACGATTGGCCTGGGCGTGATCCCGGCGCTTCAATATTTTGGCGTGCGCTCGGCGACGGTCATCGCCAGCAGTAACGTACGTGCTCTGCAAAACGCGACCGACGGTGCGCAGGACGTGCTCGCGCGCACGGTCTGGACGGCGAACCAAAGTTACTTTCATCAGACTTGGCTGATCGTTTTCTTCTTGGTCGGCGTCTTGTTCATGAACCGCTTCATCCCGCGGTTCTGGTGTCGCGCACTTTGTCCGTTGGGTGCGTTTCTCGGCGTGTTTTCGCGGTTCTCACTGTTCGGCATGGAGAAGGACCACGCCAAGTGCACGGACTGCAATCTGTGCCTCGTCAATTGCCAGGGGGCCGACAGCCCGCAAGGCGGCGTGAAGCACCGGCAAGACGAATGTCACATGTGCTTGAACTGTGAGAGCGCCTGTCCGGAGGACGTGATCAAGTTCCGCTTCCTGCCCAAGCGCACGAGCACGATATCCAAGCCTGACGTGCAACGCCGGACGCTCGTCGCGGCGACCGCGGCCGGTGCCGTGTGCATCCCGGCGATGCGCATCGCGAATTGGCCGGACAAAGCCTACAGCGAGAAAGTCATTCGACCGCCAGGCGCGGTGGAAGAGCGCGCGTTCCTCGAACGCTGCATTCGTTGTGCGGAGTGCATGAAAGTGTGCCCGAATAATGCGCTGCACCCCGCGTTCTTCGAAGCGGGCATCGAGGGACTGTGGACTCCGATCCTGATTCCGCGCATTGGTTACTGTGAATTCTCGTGTGTGCTTTGCGGACAAGTGTGCCCGACCGGCGCGATCCAAAAGATCACCGAAAAGCAAAAGATGGGTATTGGCCAAAAACCCATCGCGATGGGCACGGCGATGTACGATCACGGCCGCTGCCTTCCCTGGGCGATGGCCACGCCGTGCATCGTGTGTGAAGAGTTCTGCCCGACCTCTCCGAAGGCCATTTGGCCCGAGGAGGTCGAGGTTCCCAAGCGCGACAGTAAATATCAAAAGGAGGGCGAGCAGGCTGCGATGTTGACCGTGAAGGTCCAGCGCCCGCATGTCGACCCGGGCCTGTGCGTGGGTTGCGGCGCTTGCGAAAAGGTCTGCCCGATCGTGGACAAGCCCGCGGTGTACGTGACGAACGCGGGCGAAACGCGGTCGAAGACCAACGTCATCCTCTTGGAAAACACGCGCTACGGGCAGTCTTAGGCACACGAGTGACGCTCGGTTAAGTGCGCGCGTTGCCACCCCCACGCGCGTTCAGCTCAGTGGACCCACGACAGTCGAGGCGTGCTGTGCCACGAATAAATCAAAGAGAACTGGCACACCGGGCACTAACTCTGCAAAATGGCGGGTGGTGTGAGCGGCCGGCGTGTGGCGTGTAATTTGCGTGGGGAAAGTCCAAGTCATGGCTAAGTTTTCGCAGCGGATGCTGAAAGTGATCGTCACGGGGGCGTCGATCCTGGGCTTGGTGGCCGTGGGTTGTGGGCGTAACGAGCTGCCGTCGTACGGCGGAGAGCCGATTGCCGGAAGCACGAGCTTCGCCGGCAACACGAGCTTTTCTGGCAGCTCGAGCTTCGGTGGCAGCTCCGGCTTCGCTGGCAGCGGGGCAAGCGCGGGTCGCGGTGGCACCTCCGGGTTCGGCGGTGTTGGAGGCACCCCGTCCTTCTGCGGCAACGGCATTTGCGAGTCGAGCGAGACGGCGTTTTCGTGCGCCGCCGATTGCACGCGCTGCGGGGACGGCGTCTGCACCGGTGGCGAGACCTACCTGAGCTGTCCCTCGGACTGCCGGCAGCAGGGCTGCGGAGACGGCGTGTGCGAGCCGGGCGAGACGATCGACAACTGCGTGCAGGATTGTTGGAAGGGCTGTGGGGACGGCCTATGCAACTTGCAATACGATACGCAGATCTGCCCGCAGGACTGCGCGTCGTGTGGCAACAACTTCTGTGACGGCGAGCCGGACTTCTACAACGGCTGCCCGCAAGAGTGCTCGTGCGGCAACGGGCAGTGTGATCCAGTGCTCGACGCGAACAACGGTTGCCCGCAAGAGTGCGGCAACGCTTGTGGTGATCGCCTGTGTCAGCCGGGCGAGAACATGAGTTGCCCGACGGACTGCACCTGCGGCAACGGTGTGTGCGACAATCCGTTCGACTTCAACAACGGCTGCCCGCAAGAGTGCGCTTCCACCTGCGGCAACGGTCGCTGCGACCAGGCCGATTTTGGCAACGGCTGCCCGCAAGAGTGCACCTGTGGCAACGGCATCTGCGATGTGAACGAGGCCTTCGCTTGTCCGGGCGACTGCACCTGCGGCAACGGCGTGTGCAACAACCCTGGGGACTTCAACAACGGTTGCCCGCAAGAGTGCATGCCGCCGGTCTGCAACAACGACGGCAAGTGCGAAATCGGCGAGAATGCCCAGAATTGTCCGAAGGACTGCATGGTGGTGGTGCCCTGCAACAACAACGGCGTCTGCAACGCCGGTGAAACCATCCAAAATTGCCCGAAGGATTGCCGGTGCGGTGATGGCATCTGCCAAACCGGAGAAGTTGGTACCTGCGCGGCCGATTGTGGCAGCTGCGGCAACGGCATCTGCGAGATCGCCGACATCATCCTCGGTTGCGCCCAACAGGACTGCGTGGGTATGGGCACTGGCGGGCAGGCCGGATCAGGCGGGATTTAGCGCGCCGGACAGTCGTTCCGGCCGCTCCGCTGGTTTCGCTGACGGAGCGTTCAAGAACCCGTAGTTACGAGGGCCCCGGCACGCTAAGCTCGCTCCCCAAAGCGATGACGGGAGCCGAGAGCATATCTGCCTTGCGAACGCAGGCTGCGCGCGTCGCAAGCTGGCTGGTCGAGAAGGGGCGCCCGGACGAAGCCGTGGCGCTCCTCAGCGCGTGGGCCGCCAACGGCCCGAACGACACTGAAGGGCAACAGCTCCTTGCCGAAGCGCTGCGCATCGATCCGGGCGCACGTCTGTGTCAGCTCGCCTTCGAGCGCATGGAGGGCGTCGGTGGGGACCACGCCGACCTCGGCGCAGCCGTCGCGCGCTACGCGCCCGCCGAGCTCGCCAAGCTCGAAGCCGAAATGCACAAGCCGACCTTTCGGCGCGCGCAGATGGGCTTCAACAACAACATCAAATTTCAAGACAACGTGTTCCACGTGCAGACCGAGGACTCGGGCCTCGACCAGCCGCACATCATCACGCACTTGTTCGCCGACGGCGGCCGCGTCATCAAGAGCCACAAGCGCTCCTACGCCGAGCACACGACGCGCGCGGACGTCGCGGAGTTCGTGCGCGGCCTGATGAAGTCGCAACATCTGGAAATGGTGATGGCCCTCCGCGAGGGTCGTTTCGACAACGTGATTGCGGGCCGTGAAATGGGCGGCATGCAGCTTTTGACCGAGCCGCCCAACGTCGACAACATCCGCAAACTCGCCAGCCAGAAGAAGCAGCGCGCAGAGGCTGGACCCACATCCACGGCCACGCCGCGCCGTGATTCACCACCGCCCGCGGCCATCCCAGCCGTGGTTCAGCCGGCTGCTGCGGTGCAGGCACCGGTCGCGCCGAAGGCGTTCTTCACGCTCCACGTGTTGCGCTCGCTGTCCGGGGGACCCGACCGCTACGATCCGCCGGGCACCGAAGCACTGATCGGCTCGATGGGCGCGGTTGCGCTACCAGGCGAGCGCTTCTGTCATCCGCAAGAAGCGCGTTTGAGCGTGCGCGACGAGCGGCTGTGGCTGGTCGATCTCGAAGGCGGCAACGGCGTGTTCCTGCGCATCCGCACGCCCGTCGAGCTCGAGCTGGGTGACGAGTTCGTGGTCGGCGATCAACTGCTGCGGATCGAGAAAAACCCGGTTCCGGATGACGGCCCCGATCCGGACCCCACGTATTTTTACTCGTCGCCCAAATGGCCGTCGTCGTTTCGCGTGTTGCAGGTCTTCGAGGGCGGCGCGAATGGTTGCTGCGTCGTCGCACGCGGCAACACGCTGCAAGTCGGGTCCGCCATTGGCGATCTGGTGTTCCCCGACGACCCGCTGGTCGGCGAGCAGCATTGCCTGATCGAAGAACAAGCCGGCACGGTCGTGCTCACCGATCTTGGCTCGCGCACGGGCGTGTTCGTGCGCATCCGCGGTGAACAGGAGCTCGCGCACGGCGATGAGCTCTTGATTGGGCGCACCCGCCTGGTCGTGGATCTCGCGCAAAATCGCGCCGCGTAAGCTGCCCGCGCGCGTTCTCGTCGGGCCCGACTCGAGTTGCTGGTCACTCGGCGCGCCGCGCGCCGTCGTAGCCTTCGGCGTCGTGGTTCGCCTTCTGGGACGCCGAAGGCTGCGCCGCGCAGAGCGCCGCCGCGTGACCATCGAACAAAAAAAGAAAGCCAGGCGAGTCGAGCTCGCCTGGCCTCTCAAAAAAGGAACTCTTACGAGCTCACTTGGCCGGGGCGTCGGCGGGCGCGTCGGCCGGCTTGGCCGCGTCGTCAGCCGGCTTGGCCGCGTCGTCCGTCTTCGGGGCGTCCGCCGGCTTCTGCTCGGCAGCCGCTGCGCCTTCGGGAGCAGCCGCGTCCGGGGTGGCACCGCCGCCACAAGCAGCAGCGAGAACGGCAACCGGGATCAGTGCAAACAGCTTGGAAATCGACATGTTGTGAATCCTCCTGCCGACCCACGACGGTGTGGGCTCGGAACGTGTGACAGACGCTCGAGTACCAAGAAGTGGCTCACGCGAAAACCCAAAATCTCCGGGCCGCTTATTAAAGAGCTTTAGTTTCAGTGAGTTAGAATCATGCGGTCGCCAAACCAAGTGACGCTAAGGGCTTTCGGCCGAGGGCCACTCGCGCGCCGCCAAGAGCGGCTCCGTTTTGCGCGCATCGCGTGAGCCGAAAACGAGCATCATGGCGTCCTAATGACGTCGGGCTTCGGCTGCCCGACCTGGAAAAACCGTGAACCCCGAGCGAGCTCCCCGTCTGCGGCTAATTCCGGGCAGGGCTGCGTCCTTCGACGCTCGCGGGCCCGAGGCGGCGGCCGAGGACGAGAAGCTCGTTGCTCGCGCCCGGCACAGCGATCTGTCGGCGTTCGAAGCGCTTTATCGTCGCCACGCGCCGTTCGCGATGAACCTCGCGGTGCGCATTCAAGGCAGCGCGAATGACGCTGAGGACATCGTGCACGACGCATTTCTGCGCGCCAATGAACGGCTCGCGGAGCTGCGGGACGCCTCGGCATTTCGGCCTTGGCTCGGGAGCATCGTCGTGCGTTTGGTGCGCACG
>DATHOI010000427.1:0-2154 GCA_035485095.1 Polyangiaceae bacterium
CGAGGCGGGCTCCGTCAAGCTGTCGCATGCGGCGGCGCGGCGCGCTTTGTCGGCTTCACCTTCCACGTGGCCTGCTGACGCTTGGGTCGACGCATGGAAGCTGGCCTACCCGGCGCCGTATCACGACATCGTGGCCCGCGAGGCGAAGCGCACGACGCTCAATCCAGCCTTGATCTACGCGATCATGCGCGAAGAATCGGCCTTCGATCCCGACGCCGAGAGCGTCGCCGACGCTTATGGCCTGATGCAACTGATCGTGCCGACCGCCAAGACGATGGCTCGCCCCCTCGGCTTGCCCTTCGATCGCAACGCGCTCAAGCGTCCGAGCGTGAACGTGGCGCTTGGTTCGAGCGTGCTCGCCAAATATGCCAGCGCATTCCCTGAAAATCCGCTGCTCGCGATCCCTGCCTACAACGCTGGGCCGCAGAACCCGAGGCGCTGGCTGCGCGAGCGCCCGAACGCCGACTTCGACATTTGGGTGGAGCTGATTCCCTATGTCGAAACGCGGCGCTACGTGAAGCGTGTGCTCTCGAGCCGAGCCGCCTACGCTTTCCTGTACGCGAAGGAGGATTTCGAAACCTTCGCGACGCTGCCACCGAAGGTCCAGTAAGCGACGCCTGGCACGCGCTCGGAACCCCTGGCAAACTCTCGCGCATGTCGCGCACCCCCTCACGCATGTTACCGCTCGGGACTCGGTTGCCCACCTTTGCTCTGCCGGACACGGTAACTGGCGAAACTGTCGCGTCCGGGGCGTTGCTGGGCAGGCCGGCGGTCGTGTTCTTCATCTGCAATCACTGCCCGTTCGTGAAGCACATTCGCGCCGGCATCAGTGAGCTCGGGCATTTTTGCCGCGAGCGCGGCGTCGGCATGGTGGCCGTGAGCTCGAACGACGCACAGAGCTACCCCGCGGATTCTCCGCAAGCCATGGCGGTCGAGGCCAAAGAGGCCGGTTACGTATTTCCGTATCTGTACGACGAATCGCAAGACGTGGCGCGGGCGTTCGACGCAGCGTGCACGCCGGATTTGTACATCTTCGACGCACACGGGAGGCTCGCGTACCGCGGTCAATTCGACGGGGCGCGTCCCGCCAACGACGTGCCGGTTACGGGTCGCGACGCACGCGCCGCGCTCGAGGCGTTGCTCGCCGGTAACGCGCCGAGCTCGGATCAGATTCCGAGTATCGGCTGCAACATCAAGTGGAAGAGCGCTTAGCAGGTGTCAGGCGCGCGCTGCCAGCTTCGCAGGCGCGCTGCCGCCCATGGCCATTTCGCGCGCGATTCTGCGCCAATCATCGAGTTGATGGGCCACGCCGAGGGCGCGCAAATAGCGTAGGTCGATAGCCGTCGTTCGCGCCGGCACGTCTTCCAACGCGGGCACGTCGGGATTGCCCGCTAGGAGGTTGGCCACGTACAGCGCGGCAGCGGCGTCGAAGCTGCGTGAATTTTCATTCGGCTCGAGGTGATGTGCCACCGTTTGCACCAGCTTCGAAGGTAGGCCCCACAGCCCCAACAAGTAGCTACCGATCTCGGCGTGCGTCGCACCGAACAGCTCGAGCTCGGTCTCGTACAGCGGGATCTTGCCCTTCGAGCTCGCCTGGAGCGCGATCGAAAAGCGTTGCGGTGAGCGAGCCGCCAGCACGAGCTGCCCCACGTCTTGCAGCATGCCCGCGATCAACACGGAATCTCCGCTCGATTCATGCCCGAGCAGCCGCTTGGCGAGCTGGGCAGCGGCGAGCGAGCGCTTCTGCACCGCGTCGATCGAGAAATCCGGCATCACATGCGAGAGCGGGAACATCTTGGAGACTTCGACCGACAGCACGATGGCCTTCACCATCTCGATGCCCAAGAAGGCAACGGCACCGCCGATCGACGTCACCGGACGCGGCAGGCCATATAGGCCCGAGCTCACCAACTGCAGCACGCGCGCAGACAGTGCGATGTCTCGTTCGACGATTTCCGCGACGGTCCGCGCGCTGGCGTTCGGATTGGTCAGCGCGTTCGTGATCTCGATATAGGTGCGTGGAGCCGAGGGCAGCTCATTGCTACTGCCCACCAGCTGCCGCAGCTCCGGTCGGCTCAAAATGCTGCGAATACCGCAGGCGTTGTCCAACGTGGTCCGGAGCACGTGGCCGTCGCACGGTTTGGCGATGAACTG
>DATHOI010000428.1:0-5486 GCA_035485095.1 Polyangiaceae bacterium
TAGAGAAGCGAGCTCCCGACCAAGCGACTCGAGCCTGATCAGCGTGGCATACTGCGGGGTCCATGCTGCGGTTAGGGCCACAGGCCCAATGGTCTTGGAGAATGCTTGGTAAGCCTGAGCTAAACTTACCTGCCGGGCTGCCACGCCTGATCCAACCGACACTCGGGGCAGAGCTATCGCACCCTCAGTTACAACCCGAATCTGCGCCCAATTGGCGGAGATTTTGTCCTGAGTCTCTTTGCGTCTCACGCGATGGCCAAGCCAAAACGTGTGGATGAACGCGAACAGGGCGATTGGTATCCCGATGTCATGCATCGACAGCTCAGGCATACGCGACAGACTACAGGATCGGTTCCGAGTTGGCAGCTCTTCAGCGCGGGTACGACTGAGCGCGGGCAGTTGCCACGCCAGAAACGTGCATTGAAGCAAGGTTGTTGCGTGACGCCGAACGATCATGCGCGGCGTCACCTCTATTGACCCTCAACGCGAAGCTCGGAGGAGCACAGGCGGGCAACGAACAACAGCCTCGGCGAGCTGCACCGCGCGCACGAGAATCAACGGGCTCGCGTCGCGCAGCAACTCGTCTAGCGCCAGCGCCCGCTTGACTATCGGATCCTGCAGGACAGCCACCACGCGCTCCCGCGCCAGCTGGATGCTTTCCGGCAGTCCGTCCCCCACTGCGCGCAGCAGCCGCTCGCAGTCTCCGCGAGACCAAAAATCGTTTTGGTCTCATGGTCTCGGCTGTGGTCCAAAATTTGGTCTCGGTGCCGCCCAGTGCCGCTCGGTGCCAGATTTTTGGTCCTCGATGTCTCCATTTTCTCGAGACTTCCGCTCGGTGCACGCCAGCACCATAGACGCGACGCAGCCAAACTCTACCGGCGCCGCCTTCGAATCCGGTCAGGCCACCGAGAGTGAGCACGTCTACAGAAGGAGCGCCCCGGGCCGCTTCGCAAAAGAAGCAGCCGGTGCGAGCCTGTGATTTCGCAACGAGTCTGAATTGTCGCGAATCGCGAATTCGCTTCGCGCTAAAAGTGTAGTGTGACCTGACGAAGCCCGAACATCTTGAGCTTGTGAACAAGCCATTCACCCGCGCTCGACTTCGAATTGCACAGCGGCGTTTACAGACCCGCAAACTAAATTTATGGTGCGCTCGATGTCATCCAAAGTTGAGTCGCTAGTCCAGGAATTCGTTTCCAATCTCCGTCGGGCAATTGCCGAGGATGCCGCCGAGATGTTCCGCGTTGCTGCTGGAGGTGCCGCTCGAGGCAAGCCCGGCCCCAAGCCAAGGGCTGCGGGGGCGGCAGCGCGCCAAGCCAAGACGGGAACGGCCAAACGCAAAGGCGGAAAGCGGACGAGCGAAGAGATCGAAGCGCAAGCGGCGACGATCCTCGGCTACCTGAAGAAGAACCCCCAGCACGGCGCCGAACAAATCGGCGCGGCCCTCGGCATGACCACGAGCGAGCTCGCCCTCCCGATCAAAAATTTGCTGGCCAAGAAGTCCCTCAAGACAGTCGGCCAGAAGCGCGGCACCAAGTACTCGGTGAAGTAGCCCCAGCCCCTCAGCTGTGCGCGGAAGCCGGCTCTGATCGCGGGGCCGTGACTTCGCATAGTCCCTGATTAAGTAAATTTCGGCGCCAACGACTCGCTGGAGCGAAGCCACGTTCAGCTCGTAGCCGTCATACCAAGCCAAGCGTGCTCTCCTGGTTTCAACTTCGAGCGCGCCTGACTGTCGTTTGCGTCTCGTCGCCGCAGCCCACACTCCTACTATGGTCGCGCGGAGCGGTTTGGGGGAGAGTGACTACATGAGAACCTTCGTGCTGCTCGCGCTCCTGTCAGCGGTCGGTTGCAAGCCGACGAACACCGATGTGTCGCCGTTGGTCGACGCGCGTTTGCGGGAGCTCGGTCTCGGCCCGTCGCCGTCGGGAAGCACGAGCGGTGCTTCGAGAGGCTCCGCAGCACCAGAAAAGGTCACGCGGGATCCAGTGACCGAGTCGCTGCGATTCCTTGCCAAGCTGGACCAGTTGATGGACGACTTTGTCCCGACGACTTCGTCTGCGTCGGATCCGAGTGACGTGATGCGTTGCGTGACGACCCTGGATCTCCAGAAAAATGACGCGTTGAAAGCGGCGCAGCAAAGGCTCCAGGCGAAGCGCGAGGCGCTGACAAAGGAACGAGAAACGCGGCTACGCGCGCTCTACGCGCTGAGCTACCGAATCGATCCGGATTGGGCGTCGAAGAAGAGGACCGAACCTGCAATTTTCGGGTGCTGTAACGATGATGGCAGCGATTGCGAACGGTGGCCTGCTGGCGCGCAGTCGTGCGCTTACGAAGGCGGGTTGTGGCGTGTCAGTGTTCCGGCGGGCCCTGACAAGTTCGTCTACACAGACTCGACGGAGCCACCGACGGCTCCCCCAGAGCTCATGCTCCGGATGGCAAAAGCCAAGTTGGAGCCACCACCGCGTTTCGCATGCCGTATCGAAGATGTCCGAACAGAGAAGATGACGTCGTTGACGGCCGGGAAGACGCCGTCCGATCCCTTCGTGCCTCAGGGCGTGATGTTCACGGTGATCGACTGCTCGTCGGAGCGGCGCATGCCCGTGATCGTCAGGGCAATTGGTAACGCGCCGGCGCTTCGTGCGGGAGACATCATCACGGTGCCGATCTTGGGAACACAACGGGCCGAGGGTGTGCTTCTGAAGACTCCAGGCGAGCGAGAGATGCGATGGACGATAGACGCGGATCCGGAGGCCATCGCGATCGAACAGACGGCGCAGTGTGCCTCCACCCAAGACATTCTTGCGGCCGCGAAACGAAAGTAGCCCATGCGACGTGATCCCGAGGCTTGCCGAGAACCTCTCGCTCACGTCGTTGTGGCGACATCGCTCTTACCCGCGTCGAACAGAGCGAGGTAGGGCGCGTATGCGAAGCGACGATTGCGGCGGTAGCCGGTGATCTCGTGGAGGATTGCGAGTTCCTCGAGCTTCGAGATAACGCCGTTCGCAGTGGGGTAGCTGATGTCGAGCCGCTTCGCTAGCGCGCCGGGCGTCACCATAGGTAGCTCGAACAAGGCATCAAGGGCTCGGACTAGTGTAGCGGACCCCTTTCCGTCCTTTTGGAGAAGCTGCTGATGGTCTTGGCGCAACGCGACGATGCGGCGCGCGGTCTCGTGTGCTTCATTCGCGACCTCCAAGACGCCGCGCAAAAAGAAGCCAGTCCACCCTTCCCAATCGCCATCGATGCGCACGGCCTGGAGGCGGTCGTAGTACTCCGCGCGATGTTTCTTGAGGTAAATACTCAAATAGAGCAGGGGTTTGGAGAGCACTTTGCGTTCGCAAAGGAGGAAGGTGACGAGCAAGCGCCCGACGCGGCCATTGCCGTCGAGGAAGGGATGGATGGTTTCGAATTGGGCGTGGGCGAGCCCTGCGTGGACGAGGGGAGGCAGATCTTGATCGTGCAAGAAGTGCTCAAGCTGACCGAGCGCTTCGAGCATGACTTCCGGCGGGGGAGGCACGAAGGAAGCGTTCTTGAGCGTCGAGCCCGTGGGGCCGATCCAGTTTTGCGTCCGCCTGAACTCGCCGGGCTCGAGGTGATGGCCTCGCACGCCTTTCATGAGCTCCGCGTGGATTTCTCGAACGAGACGCAGTGAAAGCGGAAGCGACGACAGCCGGTCTAGGCCGTAGTTCATTGCGCGCACGTAGTTGACGACCTCCTCAACGTCTTTGACGCGCGGGGCCTCGTCTTCATCCGCCTCGAATTGCAGCACGTCAGTGAGCGACGCTTGCGTACCCTCGATCTGCGAACTCAGTACCGCCTCCTGGCGCACGTACATGGCCACGAAGAGATCCGGGTTCGGCAGGATGCTCATGACCCCGTCCAGGCGCCCGAGCGCGAGGCTCGCCTCTGCTAGGAGGAGGGTGAGTTTCCCCGAGAGGTCTACCGGCGGCCGCGGGGGAAGAGGCGCCGGCACGAACGCCGCGTAGCCGGTCGACTGCTGGACGAACTGGCCGGCCCGAGGAGTCGAAACCTTTAACATGCGGCTCTGGGTATGGATTTATTAAAGGAATCGGTCAATTTCTTTAGTATGAGAGCGGATGAAGGACGCACATTCAAGAAATCCTCCTCAAGGAAGATCCTCAAGGGGGGAACGCTTCACACTGTACTTCACATGCCGTACAGAGATGATTATGTTCCGCGCATGACGTTCGATGGGGACCCGCTGGTTGCCGCGCCTCCTACCGAGGTACCCCTGGCCAACGCCCCACTGGTGCGAGTTATCGCGCAGGTCCGTTTTCCCGAGGTCCTTGCCGTTGAGCAGCAGGACTTTGTCATCCCCTTCCAGGAAGCGATCCGCGAAGCGTATCCAATTCTAAGGAGAGAGCTGACGCACGGTCTAATCATCGGCGTGAATGTGCCCGGCGCGATGCCGATGAAGCCGCAGACCGTGTGGCGCTTCGCCGATATGAAGGGCCAATGGCGCGCCTCCCTTGCCCCCGACTTCCTCGCGCTCGAGACCAAAGAGTACACGAGCAGGGTGGACTTTTTTGCTCGCTTTCAGCGGTTGTTGGAGGCCCTCGACGTTCATGTCGAGCCGAAACTCCTCGATCGCTTGGGGGTCCGCTACATCGATCGAATCACCGGGACGGCTGTCGACGATATCGCAACGCTAGTTCGCCAAGAGGTACGGGGCTTGGCCGGAACAGTCGCCGCCGGGCACGCTTCGCATTCGTTCTGCGAAACGATGTTTGACTTGAACGGCTCACAGGTTGTTGCGCGATGGGGGTGCCTTCCTCCGAATGGGACACACGAGCCCGCCACCATCGAGCCGTCAACTGAGAAGAGTTGGGTCCTGGACCTAGATATGTTCAGCTCGAATGCGGTACCGTTCGAAGTCGACCAAATTTTGGCAGACGCGAAAGGCTATTCGGAGCGGCTGTACACGCTGTTCCGTTGGGCTGTGACGGACGAGTTCCTGACTCGCTACGGAGGCAAGCCATGATCAGCTCAACATCGGCATGCGGGGCGATGCTCACTAAGCAGCAGGGCCGTCCCTTGCTGATTGGAGTCATGTTAGCCGGAATTGGAACGACCGCGCTGTCGCTGCCAAATGAAAACGTCGCACGCCCGCCGCTCGCTGCATTGCGCACGAGCGCAGGAAGCTCCGTGGCGCTTGCAGCAAGTGCTGGCTCCGAAATTGCGGAACTACGTCGTGTGAGTGGCTTCACTTGGGAGCAACTTTCAAGGCTCCTTGGTGTGAGTCGCCGCTCGGTCCACTTTTGGGCGAGCGGAAAGGCGATGACATCCGTTCACGAGGAACATCTTCAACGCCTGCTTGGGGTGATCCGAAGAGTTGATCGTGGATCGCCGACCGTAACACGTGCGGCCATTTTCGCGGCGAATGAAGCTGGAACCATTCCGTTCGATTTGCTCATCGCGAAGCGCTACGAAGATGCTGTTTCACAAGTTGGGATAGGCGTTGAACCACGACG
>DATHOI010000429.1:0-4656 GCA_035485095.1 Polyangiaceae bacterium
CGCGGCGACGATCGGCAATACGATCACCGACGCCGCCAGGCGTGGCCAGACGAGCTTCTTCAGCGGATCTGCGCCCAACGCTCGGATTGCGTCGATCTGCTCGGTCACGGCCATCGCGCCGAGCTCGGCCGCCATACCCGAGCCGATGCGACCGCCGACGATCACCGCGGTCAGCGTAGGCGCGAGCTCGCGCGCGAAGCTCAGCGCGATAACCCTTCCGGTATATTCAAGGCCGCCGAATTTCTGCAACCCGAACGCGAATTGGACGGCCATCACCATGCCGATGAACACGCTGGTCACGACCACGATGCCGACCGATGCGACGCCCAGGGATTCGAGCTGCTTCACGATCGCGCGACCCTCGAGCGGGCGGCGGAAACCCGCGCGAATACTGCCCAGCAACATGTGCCAGATCACGCCGACGTGCTCGAAAAACCCGACTATCTGGTCGGCTTGACGCGTGACGAAGCTCGGCTCTGGCGGTGGCGGAGCGAGGCTCGGGCGGCCCGTCATGCTGGGACGGTTCGGCGGCTCGGCCGAAGCTTGCGGGTTGGATGGAGAGGACGCGACGTCCATGGCTCATTCGAGAGTAGCGAAGCCTTGCACGAAACCGTCGAAGGTGCCGACCGAGCTCGCCGCTCCGCCTTCGGCTGCGATGTACATGAAATCGTAGACGCAGCCGTTCTTCTTGAGCACGTACACCACGTAGTGCTTCTTCACGCCGTCGAGCGCAGCATTGATCTCGGTGCGCAGTGCTTCGCGACCGTCCAGGCTGAGCGGCTTTTGAGCTCCCAGGTCTCGATCGGTGAATTGTAAGAACAAGTGCTGCGTGAGCGAGCCGAGAGGAACATCGTCACCGTCGACGTGACAGCGCCCATTGATTGCCACGGTCGCGTTTGCAGGATCATCGCGGAAGGCGAGCAGCGCGTCGTCCACGTCGATCGGACGCCAGGCGCTCGGGATCTGTCCGACCCGAAAGCGCAGCTCGCCGTTGTGATAGACGCGACCGTCGAAGCCGGCGGACGCACAGCCGGCGCCCACCACGCAAACCAGAAGAGCGAGTGAAACTAAGCGCAAATGCCCGTGCCGCACCATGGACGCAGATGACCCTAGCATCAACCTCAGGCCACCGAGAGGCCGGTCGGGCCGAAGCCAGGATTCGGGCTAAAGTGCCGGAGCCATGCTGCCGCTGAGCGACCAGAACCCCACGCGCACGACTCCGTACGTGAACTACGCGTTGATCGCCCTCAACGTCTTCGCCTTCATCTACGAGTGGCTGCAGATTGCCGTGCACGGCGACAGCTTCGTCGTTTCTGGTTACGGCTTGGTCCCAACGCGGATTTGGGCCGACCCGTTCGGCGAAGGCTTCACCGTCTTCAGCAGCATGTTCATGCACGGCGGTTGGGGACACCTGGCCGGCAATATGCTTTTCCTGTGGATCTTCGGCGACAACGTCGAGGATGCGATCGGGCACTTCCGTTACATCGTCTTTTATCTGGCCTGCGGCGTGTGCGCGGCGGCAGCTCAGGTGCTCACCAACACGAGCAGCCCAGCTGCAATGGTCGGGGCTTCGGGGGCCATCGCAGGAGTTCTCGGCGCGTACCTCGTGCTCTACCCGCGCGCGCCAGTCACGGTCGTCAATCCCATCCCATTGCTCTGGCTATTCATGGGGTTTCTCCTCGTTCTGCCAGCTTGGGTGGTGATTGGGCTCTGGTTCTTGTTGAATCTGAACGGCGGTGTTTCGTCGCTTGGCCTCGGTCCGTCGGGTGGCGTCGCTTTTTTTGCTCACATTGGCGGGTTCTTGGCCGGGGTGCTGGCAGTGCGTCCGGCGCTGATCGGTCGCGAGCGCACCGCCGGCAGCACCTTCAGTGGTTTCCGCTACGTGCCACGCGGTCGCTTTGGTTTGCCACCTGCCCCTGGCGGCTCGCGTGTGCCCGGCCCTGGCCCCGGCCGCTGGGATTCGTGGCGCTAGCATATCGTCACATCGTCTGGGGTAGAATCGCACGGCCCCATGGCTTCGTTACCGCGGCTCTACAACACGCTCACTCGCACGACCGAAGAACTCAGTCCGAAAGGAGAGCGGGTCGGTGTCTACTGCTGTGGCCCCACCGTTTACGACGTGCCGCACGCCGGCCACGCCCGCGCGGCCCTTGCCCCCGACCTCCTGGTACGTCGACTGCGCAACAAAGGCTTCGAGGTCAACTATGTGCGCAACATCACCGACGTTGACGACAAGATCTTGATGCGCGCCGAGAAGTACGGCGAGCCGCCGCTCGAGCTTTCGCGTCGCATGGCGACCATCTACCAAGAGCAAATGCGTGAAGTGGGCTGCCTCGCACCCGATCACGAGCCGCGCGTCAGCGAGCATTTGACCGATATCTATCAACTGATCGCGACCCTGCTCGAAAACGGTAGCGCCTATGCAATCGACGCCGGGGCAGGTCGAAAGGACATCTACTTTTCGGTGCGCAGCTTTGCCGAGTACGGCAAACTATCGCGCCGTCGGATCGACGACTTGATCGCCGGTGCGCGCGTCGAGAAGGACGAGGCCAAGCACGATCCCCTGGATTTTGCGCTGTGGAAGAGCGCGCCCGCCGAGGAGTGGGGGTGGGAGAGCCCGTGGGGTCGCGGTCGCCCGGGTTGGCACATCGAGTGCTCGGCGATGTGCAGTCATTTTCTGGGCCATGGCTTCGACGTGCACGCGGGCGGAATGGATTTGATTTTCCCGCATCATGAAAATGAAGTCGCTCAGAGCGAGGCGGCGCATCCCGGTCAAGGACCGCTCGCCAAGCTCTGGATGCACAACGGCTTCGTGAACGTCGACAAAGAGAAGATGAGCAAATCGCTCGGCAACTTCGTCACCGTGCGCGATGTGCTCGAGCGCAACGACCCGGAGGGTTTCCGCTGGTTCTTGCTCAGCGCACAATATCGCGGACCGCTTCAGTTCGATACGGAACAGCTCTCCACTGGGCGCGTGGTGTTTCCCGGCGTGGACGAAGCTGAACGCCGCGTGGACTATGTGTATGGCGCGGTGCAGCGGCTGCGCGAGCTTGTCTCCGCGGGGCTGACCTCACCCGGCAAGTTGCCCGCGGACTTGCAGCCATTTCGTGATCGTGTCGCGAAGGCCGAAGCCGCAGCCGACGCCGCGCTAGACGACGACTTGAACACGCCGGTAGCGCTCGCGGCGCTGGGCGAAATGGCGCAGGCAGCCAATGAAGTCGCCGACTTGGCGAAGAAGCGTAAGAAGGACGGCGGGTTTCAAGGCGCCGCGGGCGTCTTCGCCCGAGTCGCGCTCACGGCGATCGGCAAGCTTGCTCGCGATCTCGGGCTTCTGCATGCAACCCCCGAGGAGTATTTCCAGCGCGTGCAAGCGCGACGCATGGCGTTGCGCGGGCTGACGGCCGCGACGATTGAGGCGAAAGTCGTAGGTCGTACCGAGGCGCGCAAGAACAAGGACTTCGCCGCCGGGGATGCGATCCGCGACGAGCTGCTCGCGCTCGGCGTCACGCTGTGCGACACGCCGACCACCACTGAGTGGTCCATCGCGCAGTAAAGCCGAAGCGCGCGTTTGGCGCCGTGCGCGCCTGACACGTGCAGAGCTACCCCAAAAATCACACGCCGATGAATAGCCGGTGCGCGAAATTTCGCTCGAGCTTCGCGCGCAGGACCTTGTCCGCGGCGGTCTCGATGTCGTATTCGACGCGCTTGAACTCGAAGCGCTTTCGCGCGGAGTCGTACAGCGTGAAGCTGGCGCGGTTGTCGTAGTCGCGCGGTTGCCCGACCGAACCGACGCTGACGATATACTTGCGATCGGGCAGCAAATCGAAGTCGATGGGCGGCAATTCCTCGACCGTGGTCTTGGTCAGCGCGAACACCTTACAGAGGTGGGAATGGCCGATCAGCGTGATGTGGCCGAGCTCGTCGAAAATGGGCAAACACTCGCGCGCTTGCTCGGGCGCAAAAATGTATTCGAACTCTTCGAGCCGCACCGGCGAGCCGTGGCATAAATGCACACCGATTTCGTCGAACTTGAGTTGGTAGGGCAAGCCCTTGAGCCACTGCATGTTCTCTTCTGAGAGAAGCTGCGCGTGGGTGTCGAGCGCGTGCCGCGCGGCCTCGTAGTAGTACGAGTAGTCCATACGACCCGCGACGGCTGCGTCGTGGTTGCCGAGGATGGTCGCTTCGACCAGGCCGCGAACGATGTCAGCGCACTCGTTCGGTGAGCCGCCGTAGCCGACGGTGTCGCCAAGACAATAGTACTTGTCGATCTCTTCTCGTTTGAACGCTTCAACAACGGCACTCAACGCTTCGTAATTCGCGTGGATGTCGCTCAAGATGCCGAGGCGCATGGGAGACTTTTCAGAGTAACACGCTCCCAAAGGAACGTAAGGCTTGGTCTTCGCCTCGACTGCTTTCTGGCGCAAGTAGGAAACGCCGACGATTTACCTAAGCGCGCGCTACGGGCGTTGGTTCCGGGCGGCGCGCCCCTCCTCACTTGAGAAATCGGCGAATCTTCGCCATTTCTGAGCACTAGATTTCAGTCTCGCGCGACTCCCGGCTGCGGCGGCGCGCGTTTCCCGGCAGTCAGCCCTAGCGCCGCTTGGGCGATTCGGGCATGCCCTCGGGTCTGAGGGGCGCACCCCGAGAACCAGCCCG
>DATHOI010000430.1:0-3030 GCA_035485095.1 Polyangiaceae bacterium
GGCAGCAAGCTCGAGATCCAAATGCCCGACGACACCAAGGTGAGCGCCGAGGTTCAGCCCGGCACTCAACCAAACAGCGTGATCGTCGTGCGCGGGCAAGGGATGCCGCGTCTCGACCGCCATGGCCGGGGCGATCTGCACGTCGCGGTGGATGTGCGAGTGCCGACCAAGCTCAGCAAGCAAGCCAAGAAGTTGCTGCGTGAGTTGGAAGCCGAGCTCGGCGGCAGTGATCCCACGAGCGATTCTGCCGCAGACGCGTGAGCAGCGTTATCCGCCGGCATCGGAGTTTTCCGCAAGCTGGCCGTTGCCGCGAAAACGCGGGACAGTTGCCTCGAGACGCTCGTTTCCGGTTACTCCCAAGCAATGAGAGTTCGGTTTCATTCGCGGGCTGTCTCGAAGACCACCATGCACACTCGGCTTTGCACGGTTTGGGTGTTGGCTGCGGCGGCCCTTGCGCTCGGTTGCTCCAGCTCGTCGAGCGACCGCCCGGGTGCCGCTGACGCCGGCAGCACGAGCACGTCGAACGGCGGGACAGCAGGCAACTCGGGTGAAACCCAGAGCGGCGGCGCGCTGAACATGGGCGGGATGTCGGTGAGCCAAGGCGGCGCGCCAGGTGGTGCTGGGGCGTCCAGCCGGGGCGGCGCTTCGACGGGCGGCAGCACGTCGACATCGCCGAACGGCGGCGCGGCCGGCTCCGCTGCCGGCGCGGGACCCATTGCGGGCGCGGGCGGAGGAACTCCAGGCATTGCCTCTTGCCCTGCGCCGCCAGCGGCAGCTCCCAACAGCGCAGTGCTCGCGTTCAACGCGGTCAACACCGTGCGTTTGGCGATGGGCGTCGAATGCGCGAACTTGGTGCTCGATCTGGACACGTCCTCGCAAGCTCACTGCGATTTTTACGCGGCCAACACTGGCAATGCGATGTGTGAAGGCGGCACCATCAGCGCGCACGACGAAGTCGCGGGCTGCACCGGGTTCACCGGCGCCGATCCGGGCGCTCGCATCGCCGCTGCGGGGTACAAGGGCAACGGTTGGTCCGAGGTCATGGCCTTCAACGACGATCCGAACAAGGCCGTCACACAGTGGATCAATAGCGTCTGGCACCGCACTCCGCTGCTCAGTCCGTGGTGGGACGACATGGGCTACGGCAACGCCACGAAGTGCGACGTGATCGATCAAGGGCCCGGAAAGCAGAGCCCAGCGACCACGACGGCGATGTACCCCTACGCGGGACAAACCGGCGTGACGCGCAGCTTCAACGGCGCGCAAGAGGGGCCCGTGCCGCCGGCTCCGCCCACGGGTTGGCCGAGTGGCTTACCGATCACGCTGTACGTACAAAAGGCTACGACCGTGAGCCACAGTATCGAAGTGATGGGCTCCGGCGTACCGCTCGACCATCAATGGATCGACTACAACCAATCCGACAATGATGCGCAGCAGTTGATCATGTACACGAACGCGCCGTTCACGGCGAACACGACTTATCACGTGAATATCGCGGTCACGATTGGCGGCGCGCCCAAATCCTTCGATTGGACCTTCACGACGGGTTCTTGAACGTCAACGCAGCCGCTCGGCTAAGCGCAGCAGCTCGCTGCGTGTGCGCTCCATCGGCTCGCTCTGCTGCGCGTCCTGGCACAGAAAGCGCTGCAACTCGGGCAGCACGGCGATGGCCTGGTCGAGGCGCTCGTCCGTACCTTTTTCGTAAGCGCCGAGCGCGATGAGATCGCGTTTTTGCTCGTACAGCGCGAGCGCGCTACGCACGCGGCGCGCCGCCTGTACGTGCGCGGGCGGCACGACCTGGTCCATCACCCTCGAGAGTGATGATACGGCATCGACCGCCGGATACTGGCCACGCGCCGCAATCTGCCGTTCCAGCACGATGTGGCCATCCAGGATGCCGCGCACTTCATCGGCGATCGGCTCGTCCATATCCCCGCCTTCGACGAGCACCGTGTAAATAGCGGTGATTGCGCCCACTTCGCCCTGACCGCTGCGCTCCAGCAGGCGCGGCAGAAGCGCGAACACGCTCGGCGGATAGCCGCGCCGCGCAGGCGGTTCGCCCGCCGCAAGCCCGATCTCACGTTGCGCCCGCGCCACGCGCGTGACCGAGTCGACGAGCAGCATCACGTGCTTGCCCGTGTCTCGAAAGTACTCGGCGATGGCGGTCGCAACCTGCGCGGCGCGTAGCCGTTCGACCGGCGGCGCGTCGCTCGTGGCAACGACCACGACGGAGCGCGCCCGACCCGCAGCACCGAGCGCGCGATCCAAAAACTCAGACACCTCGCGACCACGCTCGCCGACCAGCGCGACGACCACGATGTCCGCGTCCGTGCCACGCGCGATCGAGCCGAGCAGCGTGCTCTTGCCCACGCCCGAACCGGCGAAGAGCCCCACGCGTTGACCCACCCCGAGCGTCATCAAGCTGTCGATCACCCGCACGCCGCTGTGCACGGCGGTGGCCACGGGCCGGCGCCCCAGAGCCGGAGGCGGCGCGCGATCTACCGGCACCCACTTGAGCCCCGTGAGCAACTCGCCGCCATCGATGGGTCGGCCCAACCCGTCGAGCACGCGCCCGAGCAGGGCTTCGCCCGCGGCGACTTCGAGCCCGCCGCCGGTGGATTCTACGAGGTCATCCGGACCTATGCCCGAGAGCTCGCCGAGCGGAACGACCAACGCCTCGCCGCCGATGAAACCCACGACCTCGGCACTCAGCGGGCCGCCGCGCCGGTGCACCAAGAGCACATCCCCCACGCGCGCGCCCGGCATCGTCACGCGCAACATCAGGCCGGTCACGCCGACCACTTTGCCTATGGGACGCAAAGTGGTCGTGCTGGCTAAACGCGCCCGAAGCGAGTCGATGTCCACCGCAAGAGTTTGCCCAAAGCCGACGAAGGATGGGAGGCTTTTATCGTGGGTACGACACGCGATGCTATTCGGCGCAATTTGGCGCGCCTGCACTCGATCGCCGATCAATGCGGGTTTGCGCTACTCGCCCTCGCGGCGCTGAGTTGCGAGGCCTCGGTCAGCGCG
>DATHOI010000431.1:0-5077 GCA_035485095.1 Polyangiaceae bacterium
TTTTGCCGTCCTGGGCCTTGGCGATGCTGCAGTGCAGGCCCGAGACGTAGCCGTCCTCCGAGAACAGGATGTCGCCGCGCTCACGACCGCAGTGCACGCCACGCTCGGGGATGGGAAAGGAGTTGCCAGTCGTGTCGCGACCGATCACGAGCGCCAGACGACCGATGTAACCCTTAGCTGGGCTACCGAAGCGCTCGACGTTGTCCGGGGACTTGCCCTGGCCCTTGAGCTCCTCGAGGCGAATGATCTCTTGCCCGATACGGAACAGATCACCGAACTCGAGCAAACACGGCTCATTCGGGCGAAGTTTCAGGTACACGCCGTTCAGCGAGTCTTCATCCTTGATGAAGAGTGCGTTGTTTCGGCGCGTGAAGGTGGCATGGCGCGGCGAGAGGTAGCTGTCGCCGGCGAAGATCGAGCCCGTGTCGCGGCCGAGCGTGATGACCTGCGCGTCCGGCAAACGGTAGGTTCCGGCCTCGCTGCCGTCAGCTCGTAGTGCCGTCAGTACGATCGCTGGCACGCTACCGGTGACCGCTGCGGGTGCCGCAGGTGCCGCCGAGGGGCTCGCTCCGGCGAGCGCGCCCAAGTTATAGCCGCACGATGCACAGAAGCGGTTGTTCGTTCCGTTGACGTGCCCGCACTGCGGACAAGTAACGGTCCCGCCGGCTGGTGCTGCCGGCGGTGCCGCAGCGGGGCGCGGTGCCGCAGCGGGCACAGATGCCGCAACCGGCGCTGGCGCCGCGGGCATCGGTGCAGGTGCGGGCATCGCTGCCGCCGCAGGCTGCGGCGCAGCAAACGCCGGCACACCTTGAGGTGGCGTCGCCGCGGTAAAGGGTTTCGCTGCGGCTGCACGTGGGAGCTCAGCTCCGCAACCCAAGCAAAACTTGTAGTGGTCCTGATTCTCCTTACCGCACTTCAAACACGTGATCACAGGTGTCCTCCAGGGGAGCGGACCGAGCTCGCGAGCGAAAACGAAATTCCCTCGTAAGCGCGCGATTATCCACGCCCCTTTGCCACGGTCAAGGTCCCGGGCTCAGGGGGTGAGCTTAGCGAGCGCTTCGCGGAGCAGGTTTCCGAGTGGTTCGGTGTCGAGCTTCGGACCGAGGGCCGACACGGCGCGCTCTGCTTCACCCGCCCGATAACCCATATTGGTGAGCGCGCTCAGCAGCCTCCCCGCCATGTTTCCGAGGCTTTCGGCGGTGATCACAGGCTCCGAGCTCGAGAGCCCGCGGAGCTTTTCTTTGAGCTCCAAAACCAGCCGCTCGGCCGTCTTCTTGCCGATGCCTGGGACCTTTCCCAGCCGCGCGTGGTCGCCGCGCTCGACCGCGCCGGCGAGGTCCTCGACGGGCATCGCGCTCAGCACACCGAGGGCGGTCTTCGGGCCGACATTGGGCACACCGAGCAGCAAGCGAAACACTCGCCGCTCGGTTTCGTTGGCGAAGCCGAACAGATCGAGCGCGTCCTCGCGCACGTGCGTGTGAACCCACAGCTCGACGTCCGCATTGCTGGCGTCGCGGACGCGGGCTCGCGACAGCGTGCCCACAGGTGTCGATAGCTCGTAACCGACACCCTGCACGTCGAGCACGACGGCGCCCGTTGCTTCATCCGTGAGCACGCGCCCACGCAAGCGTCCGATCACAGCCGCGCCTGAGAAAGATACGACACGGCCGCTACGCTAATCGGCATTGGCGCCTTGAGCAATCCAACGCGCGAAGGTCGCGATCTGCGCGTCGGTCAAAGTCAGGTTCGAGATCTCGGCGAAGCAGGGGGCCGGCATGGTGTCACCGCAGCCCGTATCGGTTTCGGAAACGTCCGGGGATTGCACCATGCAGGTGAGGTTCGCCATGTTCTGACAGCCAGTGAGCTTGAGCATCAGGAAGCTGTTTGCGGGCTGGTTCGGCACTACGATTTTGGTGCTGGGCGCGGTTTCGGAATTGCCGAGTAGCTCAGCGACGATCATGGTGCGGAGTGCGGCGTCGTCAGTCGTGCTCGTGTCCGTGATGGCTGGGCCGAGATACAGGCCAGCCCCGGGGTAGTCGATGGTCCGCTGCGCGAGTGAGATCCCATGACACGCGCTCGAGTTGCATGTTGGTCGGATGATGGGCTCGAAGAGGTCGCTCGTGAACGAGACTGGCGTGCTGTCCAAGCTCGTGTAGTCGAGCGGGTTGCAGGTTGGCGGGCTCTTCGGGTTGCACGTCGCGCCGTTGGCGGTGGTGCTGCTGCCGCTGTTCGTGCTGCAGCCGATTTGGAGGAGCACCAAGAGTGCCGGGGTAGCAAGAATCAAGTGTCGGATCTTCATGAGTTTTCCTTGTTTTCTCCCGGCGCCACCGCGGTCCGCAAAAAGTTAGCAGAGCTCGTCGCGCGGACCAGCTCGTATGGAGCTCTCGTCTTGGCTGAGCGCTGTTCGTGAGGGGGTGAGGCGTGCTACAGCCCCGCCCCATGACGCGTCACGGCTTCGTGCTTGGAGTTGCGCTGGCTGCGGCGCTTGCAGCGTGCGGCGGCTCGTCGAGCGAAACACCACCGCCGCTCCAGCCCGATCCGCAAGGCTTTCATTACGCCGGAGTAACCGCTTCAGTGCCTGAAGCAAGTGACGCTGGCAGCGCGCCCGCGAGCGCCGATTCGGACGACGACGAAAAGCCGCACGCGCCGGCGCGCGCAACATGGGGCGGGAACACGCCGCATCACTGAGTAGTGATACGCTAGCGTCGTCGCTTCTCATGAAGCGACGGACGCCGGTGCAGTAACAAAGTGTTACTACCTAAAACGCGCCGCTCAGCGCGACGCCCGTGAAGCCTGGCCCGAGCGCTGGATCGACACGCGGCTTGAGCAGCGTGCCCGCGCTCGCGGTGCTGTTCACGGAGCCGCTGCGCGGTGCCACGAAATACCAGATGAGCCCGCCAACGACCCCAACCGCGCCTACGCCCATGAGCACGCCGCCCGCGCTCTTCTTATTGCGCGCGGAGTTGGCGGCGCTGGCGTTTGCTGTCGCATCCGGGCCCGTTCCGCAGTTGTGGTTGGGGCACAGGCCCTCGTACTTGGTTACGTCTTTCGCCCCGCCCGCGTAGACGACCGCGCCAACGATCAACACGGCGCCGCCAGCGATCGTCACGATCAACGGCGCGATTGGCCGCTTGCCGCTCGCCGCCGGTTGAGCGGGCTCGGGCGTGACGGGGGGCGGCGGCGGCTGCGTCTGAGTCGTCGTGGGCGGCTGCGTGCCGGTGCTGGCCGGTGGCGGAGCTGCCTTCTCGGTCGCGATCTGGTTCTTCAGCACTTCGATGCGGCGCTGGATTTGATCTTTGTCGCTCGAGGTGGGCTCGCGCACCAGATACGTTTCGAGAGCGACGACCGCTTGCCGTTTCTGGCCGTACAGCTCGTACGCACGTGCCAGATTCTTGAGCAGTAGATTAGCCGTGCAATCGCGACGGTAGGCGTCTTCCCAATAGGTGATGGCCCGCGGATAATCGGCCTCGTCGAACGAGGCATTGGCGGCTTGGTACGCGCCCTTGGCCGCGGCGGTCTCGGAGTCCGTCGGCGCTTTGGTACATTCGGGGTAGGGCTTCGGATCGTCCTCGGCATGGGCAAGCGCCGGCACGAACAGAACCGCGCTGCCGACCAGCCAAAGGGAGCACAACTGCTTGCGCATATCTGATTCTCTTCTCTCTAAAAGGAACGCTGCGTCGAAGGCGCTAGCATACGGGCAACCGGCCCATTACCTCAAATGCTTGGCGTTCCACAAACCCGAGCGGCGCGCGACGAACGCACAGCAGGTCGCTGTGAAGCCAGCTTCCAGCCGAGCCGGAACCCCGGCCATCTGGCCAGCCGCGTGAAATTGGCCCTGAATCGGCGCGTGTTGGACGCCGAACTCGCCCTTGTGCCGGCATGCGATTCAGGCTCATGTTTGCCCGGGTGAGCTCGGGCTTTTTCTCGCGGCGCGGTGCGCTCGTCCTTCTTTTGCTCGCACTCGTGCTGGCGGTGCTCTCACCCAGTGCGACCGCGCAATCGCAGGCGAACGCGGGCCAACGCCTGGAGGCGATCCGCGCCGAGATGGACAAGGGCCAAAGCCTGTACGTGACCGGCAATTACGCCGGCGCCGCCGAGGTGTTCGAGGCTGGCTACGCGACCTATCCCTATTCGGCCTTTCTGTTCAACGCGGGCGTCTGTTACCAAAAGCTGAACGACGTCGAGCGCGCGCTTGCAAAATTCAAGGACTACACGAAGGTCGACCCGAACGCGCCCGACATCGACAAGGTGAATCAGCGCATTGCGACCCTCGAGGCGGCCAAGGCCTCCGCTGCCGCCGCCGCTGCTGCGGCCGCACCAGCAGCGACGGATGCCGGGGTGGTGGACGCGGGAGCTCCTCCTCCGCCCAAGCTGCCCGTGGTGCTGCCCTCGAGCGACGATCAAAACGCGATGAAGTCTCTGGTCGTGATCGAGACCGAGCCGGACGGCGCTCCGCTACGCATCTATGGGCGCACGGATCCCAACGCGCAGCCGTTCCAAGTCGGCGCGACGAATCCGGGTTGGAAAGAGGTCGTGGCCACGCGAGCGCCCGCGAACTTGACGCTCGATGTGGGTCACTACCACGTGGTGGTCGAGAAATTTCGCGACTTCAACGCCAGCGAAGCCGACATGGACGTCTCGCCGGGCCACGTGCATCAACTCAAGGCTAACCTGTCGCAGGGCCAATTCATGGCGTTTTTGCGGGTTTCTTCGAATGTGATCGGCGCCCACGTGTGGGTCGACGACCAAAAGAAAGAGCACCCGGAATGGGGCGAGACGCCGCACGGTGAGTTGATCCCCGGCGGCGCCCACGTGCTGCTCGTCGAAGTGCCTGGGTTCGAACCGCTGCTCGCGAACGTGAATCTGACGCACGGCGAACAGAAGGAGATGGAAGTGCGCCTCGCTCGTGTGGGCTACGGCGTGCTGCGCATCGATTCGTCCGCGCCCGAAATCAAGGTACACATCGACGACCAGCCCAAGGGCATCTGGCGCAGCGGTGAGGAGCCGCTCGACGTGCGCGGGGATTCCGGCAAGCACAAGCTCACCGTGACGAGTGACGGGCGTAAGACGTTCGAGG
>DATHOI010000432.1:0-9477 GCA_035485095.1 Polyangiaceae bacterium
AACTTCGTGCCCATGATCAATGACCTAGGGCAGCCGGAGCCTTGGCCCTGGACGACCGCTGTGTTCGGTGGCCCGAATACCCCCTACCCTACAACCCAATACCCATATGCGTTCACGCCGCTCGGCCTTCAGGAGGGCCCTGCGCCGGGCCAGCTGCCAGCCTCAGGGGTAGGGGTTCAACCCACTATTCCCTGGAACATCGCGGCTTCGATCGGAGTGAAGGTAAATAGCAGCGGTTGGCTTAGCGCGGCGTGCCTGATCGGGGATATCTCCGGAACCATGCCTCCGGACTATTCGGATCCCAAATACAACGTGACATCGAGCCCCTGCGCGGCGCAGTTGCCAGGCGGCGTCGGAACCAACTCTCTACGCTTCGGTGCGGCCGGTGTACCGTTGGCGCAAACGTTTCAAGTAACCAACGCCGCGGACACGATCGATTTCGGGGTGGCCCTAGATAACGTCGGGCCGAGTGCGGTCCCGGCCTACACAAGTAGCGCGTCCAGCGCCTTTGGTAGTGAGGTGACGAACTTCGGCGGAGATCTCCAAGCGGTTGGCGTTCTCATTGGGCTCGCGGACGGCCCAGTTGGCGGCGTCATTGGCGGCGTTGGGACGATTCTGTCTGCCGTCGGCACCATGCTCCCGGTATCCAGTGCCGTTAGCGCGACGACTCCCACGCCAAACCAAATGTGCCTTGGGGGGATCGTTGGGAATCCCCCGGCGGGTAGCACGGTGTCGCCGGATACCCTTTCGGGCTTCACACTTCCGGATGGGTCGAAGATCACGGCTCGAACTCTGTACGACGCGACCGCCAACGGACCGCTGACGCTCACCGCTGACCTCACGATGAATTGGGCGCCACCGAACGGCCCCCTTCTGGTTGGCTATTGCCGTTCGATGACCCAGGTCATACTCACACTCGACCGCGCTGCGGACAGCTCGAATGGCTGGCAGGACGGCCTCGCATTCCAACCCCGCTCCGCCGACAGTACCGTCGCGATTGCCAGCAATACTCTCGCCTCCATTCACCCGCTGGTTGCAGCCAACGACATCGAGGTCGACTTCAGATCACTACCCGACAGTGGATGCCCGATCGGGATCGCGTCCTGTATGGACGGGTTCCAGGGCGGCATTTCCTTCAATCTCAGTACGACCGCCCTGGGTGGTGTACCAAGCATCACGAGCTCGCAAATGCCGATCGTCGCGTTGTCGGGTGCAGAGAACGTGCTGACTGCGTTCTTCGTCGATGGGAACGGCGTGCTGTGGGTTGGCGGCTACAACGACGGCAGCCCTTTCTCTTGGCAGACGCGGCAAGTGGGGGCTGGGTTTCCCCCAAACGCCTCTCTAGCCGTCGTCCGAGGCGTGCGCGGCGAGGAAGCGATCAATGGATCCGACAGCTACGTCGTTTTCTGGATCAACAACAATGGGGACCTTGAGAACACGGTCGTAGGCCTTTCACCCCAAGGCGTTACGGACAGCGGCGTCACCATCATCGCGGCCAAAGGGACTCCCGGCGGGCCACTTGCGGCCGTGGCGACCTCACCCGACCTCGCTGACGTGTTTGTGGTGGGTTACCAAGGCACGCCGCAAACGTCGGTGATTTGGGACATCACGGGGAACCCAGCCCAGGTCACTGGCTGGTCGGCGTCGCCCCTGAGCACCACCGTGAACAACGTGAATGCACTGTCTGGGATTACCGCGGTGGCGCCGTCCGAGCGAGACCTCGACGTGTTCTTCTTCGATGCGAGTGGCACGTTGCAGCGTTTATTTTGGGCGAATCAGACGAACAGCTCGGGCGCGCGCGTTTGGTCGAGCGATCCCTCCGTCGGTGCACGTGCCGCTGTCAGGTCGGGTGGGTTTGCGCTCTCCGCGGTGTCGCGCAGTCCACAAAACATCGACGTGATGTATCAGTGCGCGGCTGGTCTTTGCGTGCTGCCCATCGGGCCGGGCGTCGGCTTTAGCAATCCAGGCATCAACCCAGCGCCATCCCCGGCGTCACAGCCGTCGACGAATGGTCTGGGCCCACCGTTTTCTCTCATTGCGTCGGGAAGCTTCTCGCTCGACGCTGTCGCTCATGAGACCGGTACCGCTACTGCCTACGCCGACGCAGCGTGGCAGAACGGCGCAACGAGTTGGGCCGTTGAACCTCATCCGAGCCTGTCGCCAGCATTGCTCTCCACGGTTCTGAATTAGGTGACGACGCTGAAAGCCAGGCCACATCCGATCGCCCTGCCGCACGGCGAAATATCGCAGGTATTGCCGGATATTTTCTGCGTCACTGGGACGATCGGATTGCCTGGCGCGCTGCCGCTGCGCTTCAGCCGGAACATGATCGTGGTGCGCGAGGGCGATCGCTTGGTCGTGATCAACTCGGTGCGTTTGGATGAGGCTGGCCTGAAAGCGTTGGAAGCGCTGGGCCGAGTCACGGACGTGATCCGGCTGGCTGGGTTTCACGGCGCGGACGACGCGTTCTACAAGGAGCGCTACGACGCCAAGGTGTGGGCCATCAAGGGCCAGCGCTACACGGCGGGCTTCGACTTTCAGGCCAGCGAGACGCACCTCGAGCCGGACACGGAGATCGACGCGAGCACCGCATTGCCGCTGAGCCGCGCGAGCGTTTACCTATTCGACACTCGACCGCCCGAGGCGCTCTTGGTGCTCGCGCGCGACGGAGGCATCGTCATTGCGGGCGATAGCTTGCAGAACTTCGTCCGGGCCGATCGTTACTTCAATTGGTTTGGCGTGCTGATCATGAAGCTGTTCGGCTTCATCAAGCCGTACAATGTAGGTCCGGCGTGGCTCAAGCAAGCCAAGCCCTCGGCGCGCGAGCTATTGGGCGTGCTCGAGCTCGATTTCGAGCACGTGCTGCCCGCTCACGGCGTGCCTGCCATCGGTGGCGCAAAGCTGGCATTCCGCCCAGCGCTCGAAAAAGCCGCCGCGCGGCACGCCTGAATGTCGAAGGGCGGATAGAAGAGATCCGCGTTATCGTGTCCTGTACGAGTGACAGCCTAAGGCTTCACCACCGAGGACCGATGCCAAAATTCGATCACGCAGGAAATGCGCTGTGCGGTGTGGGTCTGGTGGCATGCGCTGTTGCGCTGAGCGCGTGCTCTTCGAGCGACGCGAGCCCGCCTGTTAGCGGCAATAGCGGAGCGGCCAGCGCGATCGGCGGGGCTACCGGGGTCGGTGCGGGCGGGCAGAGTGCAGCCGGCGCGAGTGGCAAGTCGAGCAGTGGCGGCGCGAGCGCCGGAGCCTCGGGCGGCGCGGGCGGCGTGCCGGGCGCAAGCGGCGCTTCGAGCAGTGCTGGCGCGAGCGCGGGGGCCTCGGGCGGCGCGGGCGGCGTACCGGGCGCAAGCGGCGCTTCGGGCTCGAGCGGCGGATCCGGTGGCGGCGCCGGGCCGGCTGCGTGTCCCGGCGCGGACTCGACAGAGTTCGCGCTGATCTCGGGTTGGCTCGACAACACCACGACCAAGGGCGCGTTGCCCGCTTACGCGTACAGCAATATCAGCAAGAACTTCCCGGCCGGTGCCGCGTTCGATAAATTGGCTTGCTCGATCGCGATGAGCTGCGTCGAGTTCGCGCCGATGGAGACTAATTGGCTGCGCCAATGCGAGGCCGTGCTGACTTCAGCGATCGTAGCCGAGAGCTCGTACACGCCGAGCTCCGACGTCGTCGACGCGTACGCGACGCGAATCGTCGGTGCGGTCACCGCCAATGACCCAACGGTTGGTCTGCTCCAAATTCGTTTCAGTTCCACCGTGCACGATTACAACTACTACGGGCCGCTCCCGAAGATTGCCGCCATCGGCTGCGCTTGGCCCGCCGGGCTGTCGTCGCAACCGGATACGGACACGTGGTGGGCGACCCAGGGCGGCGTGTCGTACGTGCCGTTCATGCAAGACGTGGCGTGCAATATCGGGCTCGCCGCCTGGTATTACTTCTACAACGCCACGGGCAACGGAGGCGCGAACGCGGTCTACATCTCCGACTACTGCGGCGGTCGTGGCACTGCTGGCACCATGGTCGACGGTTTGCTGTCGCACCTCATGGGCGGTGGCTACCCGCGTCCAGCGGATGCCAACAACGCCTACCCGTGGGGCATCGAGTGTTGCGCCGGCGGCAGCCCGTCCGATACGACCTGCACCGGTTGCACTGGGCGTTTCGCTGCGTTCATGGGCATCGGCACCAGTGCCGCGCGCCCCAGCCCCGACCCATTCCAAGCGCAGCTGGCGCCGGAAACCGCAAAGTACTGCAGGTAGCTTAGAGTAGCGCGGCTGATGCTGTAACCTGGCTGGTGTGCGGGCTTCAGGGTTCTTGATCTCGATGGGGTTGGGTCTCGCTCTTGCGGGCGCTTGTGGCGGAACCGCGAGCGTGTCGCCGGCAGCGGGCGGCACCGGTGGCACCGGTGGTGGGCCCTCTTGTCCGGCCTCGACCGTGCCAGGGGCGCCGTGTGCCGTGCCGGGCATGGCGTGTCGCTACGCGGATGCGGCCGGTTGCGAGCGCTTTGCCGTGTGCGCTGAGCAGCGCTGGCTTCTCACGGCGACGGCTGCGTGCGGCGCAGGCTCTGGCGGTGTCACCGGTACCGGCGGCTCGAGCATCGAGCCACCGGACGACGCGAGCAGGGGCGCCGTTGACTCGGGCGTTGTCCCGTCGGACGCGGGCAGTCTATCCGATGGACCGATCGCTGACGCTGCCGGCGGTGCGGACTCTGGCACAGGCGAAGCGGGCATAGGCGAAGCAGGCACAGGCGAGGACGGCGACGCCTCGACCTGCGACGCGGCGCAAGCTGGCTGGCAACACTGGTGGGACACACTCGTCGTGTTCGCAGGGGCTTGCGTCGTCGACACGGATTGCGAGTACGTGACCCTCGGCGATGCGTGTCGTCAGCAGTGTGCGATCCCGCTGAACGCGAGCCGCGTCGGCACGATAGCGCCCTTCATGCAGACGTACTCGTTCGAAAACTGCGCGACGTGTGCACCGATCATCAGCACGTGCCCAGACCACGCGCCGCCGGCTGTCTTTTGCGATCGCGGCATGTGCCAATACGTCACGCCGTGGCAGTGACTCGTCGCGCTTGCGGGCGAGTTTCCCGCGGCGTTGTGCGGCTATCCTTTACAGTCGAATGAAGGCGGGAAAGAATACTAGCTTGGACGACGTACGCCGAGTCAGTGAGTGTCGGAATCTGGTGGGGACGACCTGGCAAGCCCCTGCAACGGCTCGAACGCTGCCAGTGACGAGCCCCTGGACGGGCGAGCTGATCGGTGCGGTTGGCCTCTCGGGCGCCGCAGACGTCGCAGCAGCGGTGGCTGCGGCGCGAGCGCCCGCGGCAGATTGGGCAAAAATGCCGCTCAAGGAGCGCGTGCGCCCCCTCGCGCGTTTTCACGAGCTGGTGACGCTGCACGCTGACGCGCTCGCCGGCACGATCTCGCGTGAGTCGGGCAAGACGCCGGCCGAAGCGCGCGCTGGGCTGCTGCGCGGGCTGGAGGTCGTGGAGTTCGCGCAGAGCCTGCCGAATTTGGATCGCGGCGGGCTGCTCGAGGTGTCACGCGGTGTCTCGTGCGAATACCGGCGCGAGCCGCTGGGCATCGTCCTTGGCATCACGCCCTTCAATTTCCCCGCCATGGTGCCGATGTGGATGTTTCCGATCGCGCTCACGCTGGGGAACGCGTTCATCCTCAAACCTTCGGAAAAGGTGCCGCTCACGGCGTGTCGGCTGGGGGAGCTGCTGTTGGAGGCCGGTTATGCGCCGGGTCTGTTCTCGATCGTGCACGGCGATCGCAGCACCGTCGAAGCGCTCGTCGATCATCCCGAGGTGCGCGCGGTCGGCTTCGTGGGCTCCACGCCGGCGGCGCGTGCCGTCCATGCGCGCGCCACGGGGCTCGGCAAGCGCGCGCTGTGCCTAGGCGGCGCCAAGAACCATTTGATCGTCGCGCCCGACGCGAACGAAGCGATCACCGTGCGCGCCGTCGTCGATTCCTTCACGGGCTGTGCGGGTCAACGCTGCATGGCCGGCAGTGTGCTCGTGATCGTGCGCGGCGCCGAGCGCTTCGTGGACAAGGTGGTCGAGGCTGCGAGTCGCATCGAGCTCGGCGTGGAGATGGGCGCGCTCATCGATCGCGCCGCGCAGGAACGCCTGACCAAAGGTCTCGAACAGGTCGAGCGCGACGGAGCACAGGTGCTGCTCGACGGCCGCCAGCGCGTCGCCCCGAAGGGTTATGAAGCCGGCAATTGGCTCGGACCGAGCGTGATCGACCAGGTGACTGAAAATATGCAGAGTGCGCAGCTCGAGCTGTTCGGCCCTCTGCTCTCGGTCATCCACGTGAACACCCTGGACGAAGCGCTTTCGCTCGAGGAAAAGAGCGCATACGGCAATGCGACCAGCATTTTCACCCAGAGCGGTGCAGTCGCCAGCTACGTCGCGGAGCGCGCGACGAGCGGCATGGTCGGCGTCAACGTTGGAGTGCCCGTGCCGCGTGAACCGTTTTCATTCGGCGGCACGAAAGACTCCAAATTCGGCCAAGGTGACATGACCGGGCCGGCCGGAGTCGAGCTGTGGAGCAACTTGAAAAAAATCACCACGCGCTGGGCGAAATCAGAAGATGCCAATTGGATGTCGTAAAGCGGTGACACCGTGACCGAGAAGTCACCTCGCAAGCGGCCTAAGGCCATCGTGCTCACCTCGCACCCGGGGGGACACGGCCCGAAGCCCATCCCGATCGTGTGGGGTGCCGAAGATCCGATGACGCGCGGGCCGCTGATCGGCACCGTCACCAATACGTCGCAGCGCAACGTGATCGGCACGCACGCGGGGTCGTATTCCGTGTACCGCGCCGTGGCCGTCGCCGCGGGCGCGCTCGACCCGCTACGTAAGCCCGATCTGACGAACACCGCGCCGACGCACGTGATCGGCCCTCACCCGAGCTGGTTCGACCCCACGAAGATCGTCTCACTCGATCCGTTTGGCGCGGTCGTGAGCGCGGTTTTCGGACCCTATTTCGAGAAGGGCTACGACATTCGCCCAACCAGCGCCATCACGCGCGCACACATCCAGTTGCCCGAGCTGGCCGACGCCATCGAAGCTGGGCGACTCAAAGTGGATGGTCACGTGCTCAAAGCCGGTGGAGCGGTGGTCGTGGTCAAAGCCGCGCTCGAACCGGTTTGGTATCTACCCGGCGTGGCAGCGCGCTTCGGCTGCGCCGAGACGGATCTGCGCCGCACGCTGTTCGAGCACACGGCGGGGATGTTCCCCGAGCTCGTAACCCGAGGGGATTTGGACGTCTTCTTGCCGCCGATTGGGGGTGCGACGGTGTACATGTTCGGTGACATCGGCGGTATCGCCGATCCGCAGAAGCCGCTCGCGGTGCGCGTCCACGACGAGTGCAACGGCTCGGACGTCTTCGGCTCCGACATCTGCACGTGTCGCCCGTACTTGGCGCACGGCATCGAGGAGTGCGTGCGCACGGCCCAAGCGGGCGGCACCGGCGTCATCGTGTACAACCGGAAGGAAGGCCGCGCGCTCGGTGAAGTGACGAAATTCCTGGTGTATAACGCGCGAAAGCGCCAGGCCGGTGGGGACCGCGCCGAGCACTATTTCGCGCGCACGGAGTGCGTCGCGGGCGTGCAAGACATGCGCTTTCAAGAGCTGATGCCGGACGTGCTGCATTGGCTCGGTATCACCAAAATCGATCGCTTCGTGTCGATGAGCAACATGAAGCATGACGCGGTCGTTCGTGCGGGCATTCAAATCCTGGAGCGCGTCCCGATCCCAGAGGAGTTGATCCCAGAGGACGCGCGCGTCGAGATGGACGCCAAGATGGCCGCCGGCTACTTCACCGAGGGCGCGGTGCCAGACGGCAACGAGCTGGCGAAACCCAAAGGGCGAGGCCTGGAGAGCGAGTGACGAACGCAACGTCGTTTCTCAGTCCGCGCGCGGAGTACGACTACCTGCAGACGCCGCGCGCGATTCGCGAACGGTGTGAAGCGGTGTTCGAGCGCGCTGGCTCGGACGCTCTGGCCCATTTTAGGCTCGACGAACGGCGTCTGCCTGACGTGGCAGAGCGCGTGCTCGAGCTCACGCGCCGCACCTATCCCGATTTGTCGCGCATTCCGTATCACGGTCGCTACCGGCACTTCGATGCAGGCGGCGTGCCGCGGCTCGCGCAGTTTACCGATAAAATTGCTGGTTTTGCGCGGACGGAACAGCTCGCGGCGCGTGTCGAGCTCGTGATCACGAGCGTGCTGCTCGACGCGGGCGCGGGCAACCGCTGGCGCTACCGGGGCACGGACGGCACCGAGTATTCTCGATCGGAGGGTTTGGCGGTCGCGAGCTACGAGCTCTACGCGGGCGGCGGGCTCGGCGGCAGTGCGAGTGCGCCGCTCGCCGATGCCGCTGGTTTGACGAGCCTCAGCGCCGACGCGTTGGCGAGCGCCTTTCAGGTGAACCCAGAAAACCCGCTCACCGGTTTGGAGGGGCGTGCGACATTGCTCCGTCGCTTGGGTGAGGTAGTCGCCGGAGCCCCTGAGTATTTTGGTTCGGAGCGGCCGCGGCTCGGCAATCTGGGGGTGCATCTCGAGCAGTCCGCGAGCGCTGGCAGTTTGCGAGCGAGCGTGATTCTCGACGCGGTGCTGCGCGCGCTGGGGCCCATCTGGCAGGGGCGACCACAGCTCGACGGCAAGAGCCTGGGCGACGTTTGGCGGCATTCGAGCTTGGGCTTCGTGCCCTTTCACAAGCTCTCGCAGTGGCTCACGTATTCGCTGTTCGAGCCGCTCGAGGCGGCGGGTCTGGTGATCGAAGCGGCTGATGAGCTCACCGGCCTTGCGGAATACCGAAATGGCGGCCTTTTCTTGGACGCCGAGGTCTTGCAGCTCAAGGACCCCGCGGCCCTTCAGCTGCGGCACGCGGTCGGTTCGGACCTAGTGATCGAGTGGCGCGCGCTCACCGTCGCGTTGCTCGATCGCACGGCGACCGCGATCCGCGAGCGGCTCGGCGTGAGCCCGACCGAGCTGCCTCTGGCGCGCATCTTGGAGGGCGGCACGTGGCGCGCCGGTCGCGCCATCGCTCTCGAGAAACGCGCGGATGGCGGACCGCCGTTGCTCGTGGACAGCGACGGAACCGTATTTTAAAGAATTTCGAGCCCGAATAGCCAACCATGCCCAATAACGTCACCGTCATCGATCATCCGCTCGTGCAACACAAGCTCAGCTTGCTGCGTCAGAAGGACCGCAGCACGAGTGGCTTTCGCATTCTGCTCGCTGAGATCAGCATGCTGCTCGTGTACGAGGTGACGCGCGATCTGCCGTTGACCTTCACGACCATCGAGACCCCGCTTGCCACCATGCAGGCCCCGCGTATCGACGGAAAAAAAGTGGTGCTGCTCAATATCTTGCGCGCTGGCACCGGCATGGTCGAGGGCATGCTCCGCATTTTGCCCTCGGCGCGGGTCGGCAATATCGGCTTGTATCGCGATCCGGAGACGCTCG
>DATHOI010000433.1:0-11914 GCA_035485095.1 Polyangiaceae bacterium
GACGACGGTTTGCCGCTGGTCGGTGGCAACTTGCCGTCACTGGGTGGTGCAGGCCTACCGGATCGTCGTCAAGCCAGTGCGCCGGCGAGCGGGATGAGCAGCGGGGGACTCCCAGCATTTTCGGCTTCAGGCTTGCCGGCAGTCGGTCGCGTGGGCTTGCCGAGCACTGCGCCGACGCCGGGCGGTCCGGGTCTGCCCTCGAGTCCACCAGGTCAAGCGCGCGAGTCACGCGCTCCAGAGCATATCCCAAGCCTGCCGCCCGACTTCGGGTTGGATCCCGTGTCTCCATCCGCATCGCGCGGCGCGGGCGCGGACTTCGGCGAGCTCGAGCTGCCGCTCGGCGGATCACCGAGCATGCCACCGCGCGTGAGTCAGGCGCCCGGCTATGGCGGCGGCGAAGCCGAAGAAGCAGACCTATTCGGCGAAGCGCCTATTCCAGCGGCGCGTGCCTCGCTCGATGCCGCTGCAATCGTTCGTCAAAGCGGCGGCGGTACCGCGTACGGTGAAGTCAACCTGGGGGACGAAAGCGACGCCGCAGAGTTGCCGATCGAAGCGGGTGCGGCGCCCGTACCGAGCCGGCGCGACGAAGACATGGAGTTTGGCGCGATCCCGCAAGAGGATCAGCCTAAGCCTGGGACCGGTCCGACGCATGTCGCGATGCCCGGCCTGCGCAATCAGCTCGAAGCACAGCCGCGTCGCAAGCTTGGACTAAAGCTATACGCCGGTGTGTTCGTGCTGCTCTTGGGCGGCGCTGCGCTCGCGCTCGTTCCGACCGTGGGCCCGTTCGGCTACTTCTTCATCATCGATCACATCAAGGCCGGCGAGTACGCGCAGCTGGTCTCGAGCACGGTCGCAACCGCGCGTGCCGACATGGCTCGGGACACGTTCCCCGATGCGCAGGGCGCGCTCGCAGCCATCACCACGTCGAGCACGAATGCTCGGCGCGTCCGCGAGCTACCGGCCTACGAGGCGTTCACGGCGTACGCCGTGGAGCTGCGCTTCGGCTCGGATCCGGCGATTGACGCGCGAGCATCGGTGCTGCTCAGCGAGCTCGCTGAACACCCCGAGACACAATACGTGTCGATCGCGCGTGCCGCGCAGGCGGCGGCACAAGGTCAAATCGCGCGTGCAAAACAGCTCTTGGACGCGCTTCCGCCAGCGGCGGGCGACCCTGATCAAGCGTTTCTGCGCGGCGAGATAGCGCTGCGTGCAGGCGATCCGAAAGCCGCTGCGGCCGTTTGGCAAGCCGCGGCTCAGGCACAAAAGAGCCCGCGGAGCGCGTTCGGTCTGGCGCGTGCCAGCTACGCAGCGGGGGACGCGAAGGCGGCCGAGGCCGCAGCTCGCGACACGTTGGCTCAAAATCCCAAGCACGTTGGTGCGCGGATCTTGCTTGCGCGCATCAGTAGCGCGACGCGCAGCGGTGAGGCCGAGGCTCTCAGCTTGCTCGGTTCGGTGGTGACGGACGTGAAGCTCGCGAGCCCCGACGAGGTCGTGCGTGCGCAAACGTTGCTCGGCGACATTCACTTGGCGCGCTCGCGCATGTCACAAGCGGAAGCCGCATACGGCGAGGCGCTGAAGATCAATCCCAAGGCGGCGCGCGCGCTCAACGGTCTGGGCGACGCCCTGTATCGCGCCGGTCGGTATTCCGAGGCGCAAGCTCGCTTCGAGGCGAGTACGCAAGCCGACCCGGACGACCTTTCCGCGAAGATTGGCGTGGCCAAATCCAAGCTCGGCCTGGAGCGAGTCGAGGACGCGAGCGCCATGCTGAAGAAGCTGCGCGACACGTACCCGCAGTCGGTACCAGTCGCGTACTGGTACGGTAAATCACTGGAGGCGGCGGGCAATCGCGCGTTGGCCGAGACGACGTATCGCGCTGCGCTCAAGACGCCCAGCGACGACCCGCAGGTCGTGGACGTGTACATCGCTCTCGCGCTGCTCCAAAGTCAGCAAGGGCAGGGTGACGAAGCGCAAAAGACGCTCGCCGATGCGCGCGCGAAATTGCCCGACATGCCGGCAATTCACAAGGCGCTCGGCGATGTCGCGCTGTCACAAGGGCGCTACGTCGAGGCGATCGCCGAGTTCCGCCAGGCGCTGGCTCTCGATTCCGAAGACTTGGGCTCGAAGTTCCGGCTTGGCGTCGCGCTGCGCCGCAACTCGAAGTTCGACGAAGCGGGCAAAGCGTTCGACGACGTTGGCAGCGTCGACAAGGAGTACCCCGGGCTCGCGCTCGAGCGCGGGCTGCTCTATGAAGCGTCGGGACGCAGCGACGAAGCGCTCAAGGAATACGAAGGCGCCCTGGCAAAGGCTCCGAACGATCCGGACCTGATGCTGCGCGTGGGCTGCGGCAAGGTCTCTGCGGGCCGCCCCAAGCAAGCAGAAGAGCTGCTCAAGAAGGTGCTCAGCGATCGCCCGAACTCGGCCGAGACCAACCATTGCTTGGGTCGCGCGCTGCTGCTCGAGGACACGCGGCTGGCCGACGCGCTGCGCTATCTCGAGCGCGCGGTGGAGCTCGACTCGAATCGCGCCGAATATCAGCTGTACGTGGGCTGGGCCGCCAACGAAGCGGGCAACGTGCCCAAGGCCGAGCACGCTTTGGCCGAGGCGCTGCGCATCGATCAAGGCTTGGCCGACGCCTATTGGCAGCGCGGGGTGTTACGCCAGCGTCAAGGTGCAGCGCGCGACGCCATCGCAGACTTGAACAAGGCGCTCGAGCTTCGACCAAGCCGCAATGAAGCGCACGCCGCGCTCGCTGATGCCTACTACGATCTCGGTAAGGAACAACAAGCGCTCGCCGAGTGGCAGCTTGCGATTCAAGCTCAGCCCGACAACGCGGCCTGGCGTTTTCGTTATGGCAAACTGCTTTCCGCGAACCACCAGAGCGAGGCGTCACGCGAGCAGCTCAGCAAAGCGCTCGAGCTGTCGGTCAATGACGATCCGGCGCCGCGCTGGGCGTGGGAGGCGCACAATCTCTTGGCGCATGCGATCGGCCTCAAGCCGGAGGCGGTCAAGCATTGGGAAGAGTTCCTGCGCCTCGGCCCGCGAGATTCACCCTATCGAGCCGAAGCCAAGGCTGATTTGGACAAGCTCGGCCACCCCTGGTCTGGTGACTGACCGCCGCTCTCGCGGCTCTTCCGTTCTTTTCACACGTGCGCCTGCGCCGCTCTGAGCACGCAGCACAAAAAGAAAAAGGCCACCTGTCACCAGGTGGCCTTGATCCGTTCCGTTGACGCTCAGCCCGCGGGTGGAGCGGCAGGCGCCGGAGGCGTCGGGCCAACGACGAATTGATACTCGAACGTGCCGTCACCCGGGTTCGCGTCCGGGGGATTGAGCGCCAGACCGTCGATGGACTTCACGACGCATTGCGTGAGCACATCGGGCGCCTGGGTCTTGGCGGCGTCCGCCGAGACATTTCCGATCTTGCCGGTTTCGGCTTCGACGGTGAAGTGCACCGTCACCGTGCCAGCGAGATCCGATTTGCCTTTGAGCGCCTCGTCGTAACAGGTCTTGATGTCAGCGCCCTTCGTGTCGAGGAGCGCTTGAGTTGCATCGCGATACTCGTCCGGGCTGCGCGCGTGAAACGAGCAACCTGCAGCGAGCGCCAAGAGCATGACCATTCCGAAAGATTTCGTCATCTTGGTTTCTCCAAATCTACAATGAAGATCACTGCGCGCTGGGCGCGGGCGGGGTGGCGGGCGACTTGGGCGGGGCCGGCTTGGCGGCCTTCTTTTCGGCCTCCTTCACGGCTTTCTTTTCAGCCTTTTTCTCGGCCTTTTTCTCAGCGACTTCGTCGGAGGGCGCTACGTCCTCCTTCTTCTCCGTCGACTGCTTCTCCTCGATGACCTTTTCTTTGCCGGTCGTCGCGTCGATTTCGACCTTCTTCTGCGTGATGTCTTGTTCGACGATGTTGAACTCGACGCGGCGATTCTTCTCGCGACCCTCTTCGGTGTCGTTGTCCGCGATGGGCTTGGTCGAACCGAAGCCCTTCGCCGTCAGGCGCACCTTGTCGATCCCGTGGTCGACCAAGTACTTCATGACCGATTTCGCGCGCTCGTCCGACAGCTTGAGGTTCGCCTTCTTGTCGCCTTCGGCGCTCGCGTGACCCTCAATCGCGACCTTCTTCACGTAAGCGTTGTCTTTGATGATCTTCACGATGTCATCGAGCAAGCCGAACGACGCCTCGAGGATCGTCGCCTTGTTGACGGCGAACTGGATCTTCTCGTGGATCTCGATCTTGTTGTCGCGGATCTCCACGCGCGGCGGCGGTGCTGGCGGCGGCGGCGGGGGAGGTGGTGGCGGCGGCGGGGGAGGTGGCGGCGGCGGCGGGGTACCCGTGACCGACAGAGCTTGCTTGCCCTGGAACGCCACCGTGCCTCCGCAGCCCGCGATCACCACGGCGCCACACAACAGAACTAACTGCGCGATGTACTTCTTCTGCATGCGAAACTTCATCGGTCGACTCCCCTGGTAAGCACCAGTCGAAGGGGAAAGCCCTAGCGAGCGGTACTTTTCCCACCCTTGTGTAGCGAGAGTCAAGCGCGCTCGGGAAGGTACCCAGCTAGGTGCTCGGGCATGCGTCAGCGTTTTCGATTCAGCACCTATCGGCTACGCGGCCGAGTTGCTCAACGGAAACCTAGCGAGACCTGATCCCGGATATTGGCACCACAAAAGCGCGACGCTCGGCGTTCGGTGGATCCGAAGCCGAGCGTCTTCTTAAGCGCCGAGGTTCAGCGAGCTCAGCTATCGATGAAGCTCTTGAGCTGCTTCGAGCGGCTCGGATGGCGGAGCTTCCTGAGCGCTTTGGCTTCGATCTGACGGATGCGTTCGCGCGTCACTTCGAAGTCCTGCCCGACTTCTTCCAGCGTGTGATCGCTCTTTTCGCCGATGCCGAAGCGCATGCGCAGGACCTTCTCCTCGCGCGGCGTGAGCGTCTTCAGAACTCGGCGCGTCTGCTCGCTCAGGTTCATGTTGATCACGGCCTCGGCGGGGCTGACCACACTCTTGTCCTCGATGAAGTCGCCCAAATGGCTGTCCTCTTCCTCACCGATGGGCGTCTCGAGGCTGATCGGCTCTTTCGCGATCTTCAAGACCTTACGGACCTTGTCGAGCGGCAGCTCCATCTTCTCCGCGATCTCTTCAGGCGTCGGTTCACGACCGAACTCCTGGACCAAGTAGCGCGACGTGCGGATGAGCTTGTTGATCGTCTCGATCATGTGCACCGGGATGCGGATGGTGCGGGCTTGATCGGCGATCGCGCGGGTGATCGCTTGGCGGATCCACCACGTGGCGTAGGTGCTGAACTTGTAGCCGCGCTTGTACTCGAACTTGTCGACGGCCTTCATCAGACCGATGTTGCCTTCCTGGATCAGATCCAGGAACTGCAAGCCGCGGTTCGTGTACTTCTTCGCGATCGAGACGACGAGGCGAAGATTGGCTTCGACGAGCTCCGCTTTGGCCTTCTCGGCCTTGCGCTCGCCCATGCGGATCGACGTGTACGTCCGCAGCATCTCGTTTACGTCGATCTTGAGCTCTTCTTCGACCTTCTTGACGCCCTTCTGCGCGCTCTTCAGGGCCTCGTCCATCAGCTCGAGCTCGCTGCGATCGACGCCGAGCTTCTTGGCCAGATCGGCTTCCAACGCCGGGTCGTCCTTGGCCTCGCGGATCATCCGCTTCAAGTCGGCTTTGCTCGTGCCCGTGATCTTCTCGAGCTCGAACACCTTGCCCTGCGCGCGGTGCACGCGGTCGATCATGGCCTTCAACTTGGAGACGATCTTGTCGATCGTCTTCTTGTTCAGGCGCATCTCTTGGAGCGTCTTGACGAGCTCCTTCTTGCCTTCGGAGAGCTCTTTGTCGATCGCCTTCCTGCGTACGTCGGCGGCGCCCTTGCGTTCTTCGAGCAGCTCTTGGTTCTTCTTGTCGGAGCGCTTCACCTTGTCGATGAGCCGGATGATGCGGCGGTCCGCCTCCTCCTCGTCGAACTCGTGCTCTTCGTCCTCGGCGTCACGGACGATGTCCTTGACGCGGATCTTGTGGTTCCTGAGGCGCTCGCCGATGTCGATGATCTCGCGCACGGCGACCGGGCTCGACAGAATCGCCGACAAGATCTCGTTTTCGCCCTCTTCGATGCGCTTGGCGATCTCGACCTCACCCTCGCGGGTGAGCAGGGCCACGCTGCCCATCTTCCGCAGGTACATGCGGACCGGGTCGTTGCTCTTGTAGTACTCGTCGTCGCTGCCCGTGCGCGCGGGAGCCGACGATGAAGATGCTGCGGCGGGCGCCGGGCCGTCGTCGTCGCTGTCGCCACCCTTGGCGGCGGTCTTCGGAGGCGCGTCTTCTTCCGACCCACGGTGCGGCGCGATCTTGATGTTGCTCGCGTCGTCCACGACCTCGATCTCTTCGTCGTCGAGGGCGCTGAGGACGTCGTCCATCTGATCGGGACCTACGTCTTCGCCGGGCAGCGCTTCGTGCACGTCGTCGTAAGTGAGGAAGCCCTTGGTCTTGCCGAGCGTGATCAGTTGCTCTTTGGCTTTGCCGTTGGCCTTAGCGGGCGGCGGAAACGACGAACTGATTTCTTCGTCGTCATCATCGTCGTCATCGTCGGAACCCTTAGCCTGCGCTGCCGGGGGCGAGCCGTTCTTGGCCCCCTTGGCGGCGGCCGGCTTCGGCTTCTGTTTAGCCGGCACCGGCTTCGACGCGGCCGCGACTGGCGCGCCCTTCTTGGAGGAAAGTTCCGACTTTTTGGATCCCACAAGAACCTCTCTCTATGCGCTGCCGCGTTTTAGTTCGCGGCGCGCTTTCTCTTGAAGTTCGAACAACAGATTGTCCTGCTGTTCGACGTTACCCAACCTGGCAGCCTGCTCGAGTTCTCCAACGACTGCGGACTTTTTCCGCGACAACTCGAGCGATCTCAATTTTTTTATATTCCCTAAGAGCTCGGACCGAGCCACCTCGAGCAGTTCGTGCTGAGGCGCTGCCAGGCGAGCGAGGGCGAATGGATGGATCGACGCCGGCAGGTTCGCAAGCACAAGTTCCGCATCGATGCCGTTTCCCGTCCAGCCCTGACGCAATGCGCCAAGTGCGCTGGCCAGTTCGCTGTCCAATAAGGATGCCGCTTCGAAGGCCTCAGCGCCGTTGAACAGCTCCGGAAAATCCAAGATCGCCCCGAGAATATTGAGGCCGATCTCATCGGATTGGGCCCGCGAGCGGGCTCTCGCGGGAGCCGCGAGCTCTGGCGGCCGACTGGCCGAAGAGCCCGAGCCGCCGCCCGAATTGGGCTCGGAAATCGCCCGGTGCATTTCGCGCGCGCTGGCGTCCAGGAGGCTCTTGAAGTCGCGGAAGTTGAGCGCCGCCGCCACCCGATCGGCATAGCGCTGCCCCATCAGGCGCACGGCCGGGTCATCTTCCTCACGGATGAGGGCCACGACCTCACGCATGCGGTTCGCGCGCTCGCGCGCGTCCACCTCGTTGTAGGCGCGGTCGAGCGTCGTGTCGATCAGGTACTCGAGCATGCCGCGCGCAGCTTTGAGCACGCGTTGTACGGCCTCTGGTCCCTGAGTTCGCACGAGCTCGTCAGGATCCATCTTGTCGGGCAGCGAGGCAACTTTCGCGGTCAGGCCACCCACCTTGCACGGCTCGCGTGAAGCGCTGACGGCGCGCCGCCCCGCCGAGTCCCCGTCGAACAGCAAGATGACGTCTTGGGTAAAACGCCGGATGGCGCGCGCCTGGTCCTCCGTGAAAGCGGTACCGAGCGGGGCCACGACTTGCTTGATGCCGCGGGCGTGCAAACTCATCACGTCGAAGTTGCCTTCGACCACGACGCAGCTGTCGCCTGCGCGAAGCGCCTGGCGCGCCTGATACAACCCGAACACCGTCTCGCGCTTCCGGTAGATGGGTGACTCGGGTGAGTTCAAATACTTTGCTGGTGCGTCTGCGCCCGGCTGTGAGGTCGACTCGATGCCCAGCTCTGCGAGCTCGCTTGGCTCCGGCTCGGCGAGCGCACGACCGCTGAACGCGACGACTCTGCCCTGTAAATCCAGCACCGCGAACATCAGGCGATGCCGAAAGCGATCGTAGTGCCCGACGCCTTGCTTACGCGGCACGATCACGCCAATGCTCTCTGCGGCGCTCGCGCTGAGCCCCGCCGACGCCAGATGCTTCGCTAGGCCGTCCCAGCCGTAGGGTGCGTAGCCGATGCGAAACGACTGCAGCGCGTCCGCGATAGGGCCGGTGGGTGAGTCCGCCGCGAGCCCGCGCCGATCGAGCTCTGCGAGACCATGGCCACCGAGCGGGTGCTCGCGCAGCATGAGCTCGAAATAATGTGCCGCCGCATTGCCCACGTCGTACAATTCTTGTTGGCGGCGCCGCACTTCGGCCTGTTGCCGCCGTTCGGGCTCGGAACCGGTCTCAACGATCTCGATGCCGGCGCGCTGCGCGAGCTCGCGAACGGCTTCATGAAATTCGAGGCCCTCGATCCGCTGTACGAACTTGATCGCGTCCCCCGCTTCGTGACAACCGAAGCAGTAGTAGAAGTTCTTCTCCGGGTTGACGTGGAAGCTCGGCGTCTTCTCTTTGTGAAACGGGCAGACCCCCACGTGGCTGCGTCCGCGCTTCTGAAGCCGCACCGTTTGACCGATGAGCTCCACGATCCCGATCTCCCGCCGGACGCGGTCGAGGGTCTCCTGTCCGATCACGGGAATTCACATACTCCAAATCACGAGGGAGGAAAGGCCGGGGCGGCGTTTTGTAGCGATATTCACTACCTACATTGGCATGGCCTGTGCGCGCGTTCAGTGTACACTGATGACTCGCAATGCGCCCGCTACCACTCAGAAACCCGCCGAATCCATGGCGCAAAGAAGTCGTCAGCTACGTGGATGAGTGGGAGGACGCGGCGCGCGTCGAGCTGACCATCTTCGAGGATCAATCGAAGAGCATCCTCTCGGACAACGACAGCCCAGACCTCGGCTTTCGCTACAGCGTGAACCCGTATCGCGGCTGCTTACACGGCTGCGCCTACTGCTATGCGCGGCCCACGCACGAGTATCTGGGCTTCGGTGCCGGTGCTGATTTCGAACGCAAGATCGTGGTCAAGCTGCGCGCGGGGCAGCTCCTGCGAGAGGCTTTCGAAAAGCCGAGTTGGCAGGGGGAGCTCGTGCTCTTCAGTGGCAACACGGACTGCTACCAGCCGCTGGAGGCGAGCTACCGGCTGACGCGCGCTTGCCTCGAGGCATGCTTGGACTATCGGAATCCGCTGCACATCATCACGAAGTCGGCCTTGGTCGAGCGCGACATCGACTTGCTGGCGGAGCTCGCGGAAATGGGCAGCGCGTCGGTCACGGTGACGATTCCGTTTTGGGATGCCGCGGTGGCTCGCGCGATCGAGCCGCTCGTGCCCACGCCGAAACGGCGCATCGAAACGGTGCGGCGCTTGACCGAGCGCGGCATCCCCGTCTCGGTCAACATTGCGCCGCTGATCCCGGGCCTCAGCGACGCGGACATCGTACAGATCTTGGAGGCCGCAAGCGCAGCGGGCGCGGTGAGCGCGGGGTTGATCCCACTTCGCCTGCCCGGCAGCGTGGCCGAGGTGTTCAGCGAGCGCATCCGTGAGCTGTTGCCGCTGCGCGCCGAAAAGATCCTGACTCGCGTACGCGAGATGCGCGGCGGAAAACTGAACGACCCGAACTTCGGCACTCGCATGACAGGGGAAGGGCCATATATCGAGGCGGTGCAGCTGCTCTTCGCGCAGACCGCTCGCCGGCTTGGTCTCGGCCGCTACGATCGCGGCGCCTACGACAAAGACGCCCAGGAGCAGAGCACCTTTCGGCGGCCTACGGACAAGGGCGGGCAGCTGCGGCTGTTCGACCGCTGAGGCTCGCTGGGTCGGAGCTGCTCGGGCCGGCGCGGGCGGCGTGTCCCGGCTCGGAATCTTCGTTTGCAGGCCCAGTTTTTCCGCCTTGCGAGACTGCGTTGGCAGCCTCGGCGGGTCGTGGTAGACGCGGCGCGGGCGAACGAGCCACAGAACAGGCGCGCAGGCGCGCGCCGACGCTAGCAGACGAAGGACGAAGCGATCATGACGACGAGTGCGAGCACGGCCGGCAACAAAGGCAAGATCACCCAGGTCATCGGACCGGTCGTGGACGTGGAATTTCCCGCTGGCAAATTGCCCAGGATCCTCAACGCGCTCACGCTGACCAATCCTTCGATCTCCGGTGAGAAGGACAACCTCGTGCTCGAGGTGGCGCAGCACCTCGGTGAGTCGGTCGTGCGCGCCATCGCAATGGACGCGACCGAAGGTTTGGTGCGTGGCGCTGAGGTCACCGACACCGGCGCGGCGATTCAGATGCCAGTGGGCAAGGAAGTGCTCGGTCGCATCCTCAACGTCGTCGGCAAACCGGTGGATGAAAAGGGCCCGGTCAACGCCAAGCGCTATCTCAGCATTCACCGCGACCCGCCGCCCTTCGTCGATCAGAGCACCAACGTCGAAATCTTCGAGACCGGCATCAAGGTGATCGATCTGCTCGCTCCCTACCGCAAGGGCGGGAAAATCGGGCTCTTTGGCGGCGCCGGCGTGGGCAAGACCGTGCTCATCATGGAGCTCATCAACAACGTCGCCAAGGCGCACGGCGGCGTGAGCTGCTTCGCGGGCGTCGGTGAGCGCACCCGTGAAGGTAACGATCTATACCTCGAAATGAGCGAGTCCAAGTTGGAGAGCGGCGAGACCGTGCTCAGCAAGACCGCCCTGGTCTACGGCCAGATGAACGAGCCGCCCGGAGCCCGTGCGCGCGTTGCGCTTTCGGCGCTGACCTGCGCCGAGTACTTCCGCGACGAAGAGGGTCAGGACGTACTTCTGTTCGTCGACAACATTTTCCGCTTCACGCAGGCCGGTAGCGAAGTGTCCGCGTTGCTCGGCCGCATGCCGAGCGCCGTCGGTTATCAGCCGACGCTCTCGACCGAGATGGGCTCGTTGCAAGAACGCATCACCTCGACGAAGAAGGGCAGCATCACCAGCGTGCAAGCCATCTACGTGCCGGCCGACGATCTCACGGATCCCGCGCCTGCCACGGCATTCGCGCATTTGGACGCCACGACCGTGCTGTCGCGCGCCATCTCGGAGCTCGGTATTTACCCGGCAGTCGATCCGCTGGATTCGACGAGCACCATGCTCTCGCCGCAAATCGTCGGTGACGTTCACTATGGCATTGCTCGCCAGGTGCAGAAGACGCTGCAGCGCTACAAGGATCTGCAGGACATCATCGCCATCCTGGGTATGGACGAGCTCAGCGAAGACGACAAACTCGTCGTCGCGCGCGCCCGCAAGATCCAGCGCTTCCTGTCGCAGCCGTTCTTCGTCGCCGCGCAATTCACCGGTTTGACCGGCAAATTCGTGACGCTGAAGGAAACCATCGCGGGCTTCCAAGAGATCCTCTCCGGCTCGCTCGACGATCTCCCGGAGCAGGCGTTCTACATGGTCGGCAACGTGGAAGAGGCCAAGGCCAAGGCCGCGCAGCTCAAGCAGGCGGCTGCGTGATGGAGGGCACGATCCATCTAGAGGTCGTGACGCCCGACGGTGTGAAGCTCGCGGCCGACGTGAGCGAATTTACGGCGCCGAGCGTAGACGGCGAGTTCGGTGTGTTGCCGGGGCACGTGCCGCTCTTGGCGGCCCTCACCACCGGCATCGTGAGCTACATCCTGGAAGGCGAGAAGCACTCGGTGGCGGTCGGTCCCGGCTTCGCCGAAGTGTCGGACGACAAGGCCCTCTTGATCACCGATCGCTTCATCAAGAAGGCGGACATCGACCCGGTCGTGGTTCGCCTCGACTTGAAAGAGGCGGACGAAGCGCTCGACAAATTCGACGGCGATTTGCAAGGGCCGGCATACGGCGAGCTGGTCGCTCGTGAGCTGTGGGCTGCCACCGAGC
>DATHOI010000434.1:0-2256 GCA_035485095.1 Polyangiaceae bacterium
CGCGACGACTTCGAGCGCGAAGGCCAGCACGCGCCATGGCAGAGTCGTCCGCGCGGTGCCTCAGGCTGCGGCACCAAAGGCCGCGCCGCCACCGGCACCAGCACCTACGCCCCGAGAACCCGCGGCTGCGTCTTTTCCACCAGAACCAAGCGCGCCGCCGGCCGTACCGCCCAAGGCGAGCCCGAGTAAGGGTGTTATCGTCCGCGACACACCTTTTTGATTGCTTGATTGCCTTTCTCCTCCACGGAAAAGCCACCTATTCTGAGCGATGATGAGACAACTTTGGGTCCGCTCCCTGCTCTGCCTTTCGATCGCGTGCCCGGTCGTGCTGAGCTCCGCCGTCGCGTTCGCGGCTCCCCCCGTTCACGCCACTAGCGACGACGACGCGACGGTCGCGATGGCGCGCGAGCGCTTCAAAGAGGGCGTGAGCTACTTCGATCAAAAGCAGTACGACAAGGCGCGCGCCGCATTTCTGCAAGCCTACGCACTGAAGAAGCACCCCGCCGTGCTGCTCAATCTGGCGCAGAGCGAGCTACGCAGCAGTCACGAGGCCGACGCCGCGACGCACTTCGCCGCCTATTTGCGCGAATCGAAGGACGCGAGCGACTCCGAAAGGCAAGCTGCGGAGGCCGGGCTCGCCGCGGCCAAAGTCGCGGTCGCCGAGGTCGACGTGAGCGTCGACGAACGCGGCGCCGAAATTTACGTCGACGGCGCGCTCGAAGGGAATGCGCCGCTCCCAGGTCCGATCTACGTGACCGCAGGCTCGCACGCGATCGAAGCGCGTAAAGAGGGCCGTACCACAGCGACGCAGGTCAATGCGACCGCCGGCAAACACATCGACGCCGAGTTGGAATTCGCAGCCAAGCCTGCGCCACCGAAGACAGAGGCGGCTGAGGGCGCCCCGCCGGACATCGCGCCGGAGCCAGTGAGCAGCAGCTCGGGGCGCAAGCCGTTCTTCAAGTGGTTGTTCAGTTCGCCGGTCGGCTTGGTTGGCGTGAGCCTGACAGCGGTCGGGCTCGGTGGTGGTATTGGCTTCGCCCTTGCTTCCAAGCAGGACTACAAGAACGCGGACTCCGTGGCATCGCAGATCACGCAGACCGCGGCGATCGACAGCGGCATGGCAAACCCGAACACGAGCAGCCTGTGCCTCGCACCAGCGTCGTGGCTACAGGGCGTCAACTACAACAAGAGCCCGCCGCTCGCCGACCGCGCCAACCAGTACGCCAATGCCTGCAGCAAGTACCAGGACAACGTGCACAACGGTGACACGATGAAAACCGTGGCAACCGTCGGCTTCGTGGTCGCGGGCGTCGCGGCAGTGGGCACTGTCTTGTATTACTTCGTCGATCCGGGCGCGAAGGAGGCCAATGACTCGGCTCGCGTCACGCGCCGACGGATTGCCTTGGTGCCCGTGGTTGCTCCCGGACAAAGCGGACTCTCGCTGATGGGCAGCTTCTAGGGCACAGGCGCGGAGCTCGCAAAGTCCTCGCGATTGCGGCCTCGTCACGCGGGCGAACCCTCGCCTGGACGCGTTTTCGCGAGCCAGGCGCGAAATGTGCTCCTCGGGACTCCGGCAGCTCGCGCGGCCTTGCTCACGTTGCCCGAGCAATGTTCGAGCAGGGTATGCGCGTCCTGCGCCGGGCGGCGCGCGTTGGGAGCTGATTTTTGACTCGCTTCGTCGATGTGACGCGCGGCGATTTCGTAGTCCGCGCTGGCGGCCGCACGGTACAGCACGGCACCGAGCTCGCGCACGTTGCCCGGCCAACTCTGCTCGACCAAGCGCGACAGCGCGGCGCTCGACAGCGCGCGCTCACCGATGTCCGCTCGCATGCGGCGGAGCAGCGAGTGGCTCAGCTGGGCAATGTCGCTGCGTCGCTGGCGCAGCGGCGGGAGCTCGACCACGACCGTCGCCAAACGGTGATAGAGATCAGCGCGAAAACGACCTTCAATCACGCGCTCGTCCAACGCCGCCCAGCTCGCGGAGACGAGCCGTACGTCCACACGTGAGGACTGTGCCGCGCCGACGGCGCGCACCATGCCGTCCTCGACCACGCGCAACAGCTTCACTTGGATGGACAGCGGGAGCTCCGCGATCTCGTCCAAGAAGAGCGTGCCCTGATGAGCTTGTTCGAAAGCGCCCACGCGGTTCGACACCGCACCCGTGAACGCGCCGCGGCGGTGCCCGAAGAGCTCCGCGTCCGCGAGAGACTCCGGCATTGCCGCCATGTTGAGCGGCACGTACGGACCGCTGCGCCG
>DATHOI010000435.1:0-6439 GCA_035485095.1 Polyangiaceae bacterium
ATTTCGGCGCGAGGTGCCGGGCAGCCCGATCATCGCGTTACGCGGCGAGGGCGTGGTCAATGCCCCGCTTTTGCGAGTGGCGAGCGTTCTGATCGACACCGCGCGCGCGCCAGAGTGGATCGACAGCTTGGCGGAGACGAAAATCGTCCGCAAATTGAGCGACGACGAGCAGATCGAGTGGGACCACATCTCGACTCCCTTCATCTTGAAGGATCGCGACTTCGTGTTCGACATCAAGATGGAACTGAACCCGAAGGACAAGCAGCTCTCGCTCAACTACCACTCGGTGTATGACTCGGGCGCACCAAAAACCGACTACGTGCGCGGCGAATTTGCCTTCGGCACCTTCACGCTGACGTCGATCGAAGGCGGGAAGAAGACGCGCATGCTGTGCGAGGTGCTCGCCGACCCGAAAGGTTCCGTCGCCAAATGGATCGTGAACCTGTTTCAGAAGGATTGGCCGCACAAAACCATCGAGAGCCTGCGCAAGCAGGTCAGTAAATCGGACATCAAGGACCAAGCGCGGTTGAGGGATCTGTTGGCTGCGCAGGGTTTCTGACCGGGCAGACCTCGCCTCGCAGCGGCGCTCGCTAGGCGCTCGCTTGCAACCGCGCGCGCACGCGATCGAGGGCACCTGCATCCGAACGCACGTGTACGTAGACGCCGTCTTCTTCGTAGCGTGTGCCGAGCACGTTCATGGTCGCGTGCATCTCCGCGAGCAGCCGCTGTTCGCTGAAGGGCACGAGCACCTCTGCCTCGACGTAGCTCTTCTCGAAGAAGGCGATGATCCGCTGGCGCAGGTCGGCGACATCGGTTGCGCTCTTAGCCGACAAGAACCAGGCGTCGGGCAAAGCGGCTCGCAGGGCGCCGAGCTCCGCTTCGGCCAAGCGATCGACCTTGTTCATCACCAGGCGGCTCGGCACGCCGTGCGCGCCAATTTCGGCGAGCACCTCGCGTGTCACGTGGAGCTGGCTCTCCCAGCCCGGGTCGGACGCGTCCACCACGTGCAGGAGCAGCGAAGCATCACTCGCCTCATCGAGCGTCGATTTGAAGCTCGCCACCAGATCATGCGGCAATTTCTTGATGAAACCCACCGTGTCGCTGACCAAAATGCGCGGCTCGACCTCCGGAGAGAGCGCGCGCACCGTCGTGTCGAGCGTCGCGAAGAGCTTATTTTCGACGTACACGTCGCTGCCCGTGAGCCCGCGCATGAGCGAAGATTTACCGGCGTTCGTGTAACCGACGAGCGCGACGCGGCGCGCTTCTTGGCGCTGCGCGCGGCGCACGCCGTACTCGCGCTGCAAGCTCTCGAGCTGCTCTTTGAGCTCCGCGATGCGATCGCGAATTTTACGGCGGTCGAGCTCCAGGCCGGCCTCACCCGCGCCCCGGCCCTGCTGCCGCTCTTTGCCGCGCGGTGATTCGCGGACACGCGGCGACTCGTAACGCAGTCGCGCGATCTCCACTTGCATGCGCGCCTCGCGGCTGTGCGCGTGACGATGAAAAATCTCGATGATCACGCCCGTGCGATCGAGCACCTCGATGCCGGTCGCGCGCTCCAAGTTGCGCAACTGGCTCGGGCTGATCTCGTGATCGACGGCAATCAACTGCAGAGGCGCGCTGGACGCCTCGCCGAAAGCGTCGTCGTCTGGCTCTCCGGTCGCGTCGGCGCTCGGGATGGTCTTGCCGTCCGCGACCGCTTCTCGCCGAGCGCGCGCTTTGTCGGTCTTGCGCGGCACGACCACGCCCGCTTCACCGCTGCCACCGGTGAAGGCAGCCAGCTCGGCGAGCTTGCCCTCGCCCAACACCGCCGCCGGAGAAAGCGACGCGCGCGCCTGCGTGATCCGCCCGACCACGCTGTAGCCAAGGGTCTTCACCAAGCGCTCCAACTCGGCGAGGCTGGCCTCGAATTCGGCGTCATCGACACCGGGCAGCTTCACGCCAACGAGCAGCGCATGCGGGAGCGCGCCGCTCGTCAGAGCGGCTGAAGAGGACGAAGCTTTTGAAGTACCGGTGCCGGACACGCCGGCAAGCATGGCACAAAAGCCAAAGTCGACTATTTCCATCCTGCGCGACTTGAGGCACACTACAAAACGTGAGTGATTTGCGAGATCCGGACCGAGACCCCGATCACCTGCTCGCCCCCGAGCGCCTGATCGAGCTGGAGAGCGGCGCAGAACCAGCGCGCGAGCGGCTGCGCGAGCTACCTGCTCCCGCGTTCGAGCTGATGCAGGAATGGCTGTGCGCGGAGCTCGCAGTGGCGCGCGAACGCGCGCTCGAGGTGGCCGATTTCGAATTCGCCGAATGCGTCTGCGAGCTCGAGCAACGGCTGCGCTTCCCGGGCAGCTTTCTGCGCGACGCTCAAGCCAGCCTGCGGATTCAAGCCGTGCTCGGCGCCCGAGCGAAGTTTCGACTCATTCAGGGCGGCGACTAATAGAGCCTTTTGATGGTCACGCGCCACGTCGCGCAGCGACCCAGCCTTCGGCGTCAAACCTCGACCGAACCGGAAAACGGCGCTGCCCAGCACGACGAAGCTCGCGCGAGACAGCACGCACGACACCCGCTGAGGGTGTCGTTCACGCCGTAAATCGATGTCGAAGTTTAAACTTCGTTTTCGACTCACGCGACGCGGTCCGCGAAGTCAGGCGGCGGTGCACGCTGACTCGTCGACGTGCTGCACGTAGGTATACGCGATCGGGCACTCGATGACTGCCACGTACGGGCGCGTGAGTGCGTTCAGCGTCACCACTGCGGCGCCGTCTGGGTGCCCGTTGAACGCGCGTGTCAACGCGCCGATGGCGACCCCGCTGTGCGATGCGAAGCCGGCCGCGCGCGCCAACACCTCATAGCTCCAGGCGCCGTCCGGATCGGCGAAGAAGTCGACCGGCACTTGCTCGAGCGAGAGCGCGTAGTAGCTGACCTTCATGCCCGTCGAAGTGACGAAGTGATCGAGCGCTTCGAACCTTTCGGCGGGCGCGGGTTGGGTCAAACTGAGGCTTTGCAACGGGGCGCGGTGGTCATCCATGATCAGGCTCCTTCGACGTCGAGGCCTAGCAGGACACTGAACGCACGCACAGCATTTCCTGTAAAACATGGAAAGCATTCCGTAAATTTTGTCGCCCCGACACGCTCAGCGACACAAGTGAGCACACGGAGATTCGACTACCCTGAGGCTGTGGACGCCCCCAGCAGTAAGAAGAGTGAGCAACTGACGGTCGACGCTAAACCACGATCGGACGCGCTGTCGTTTTTCGGCGCGACGGGTGATCTCGCCTACAAGAAAATCTTTCCCGCGCTGCAGCGCATGGCCAAGCGCGGCACGCTCACGTTTCCGATCGTTGGCGTCGCGAAATCGGGTTTTACGCTCGAACAACTGATCGAGCGCGCCAAAGCGAGCTGCACGGAGTACGGCGGTCTCGATCCCGATGCCTTCGCGATCCTCGCCAAACAAATGCGCTACGTGGACGGCGACTACAGCGATCCGAACACCTTCAAGCAGCTCAAGGAAGCGCTCGGCGGCGCCACGCTGCCGACCCACTACTTGGCCATCCCGCCGTCGATGTTCGGCACCGTGGTGCAGCAGCTCGGCCAAGCCGGCTGCAGCTCGCCTGGGCGCGTCGTTCTCGAGAAGCCGTTCGGGCGTGACTTGGCTTCGGCGAGAGCCTTGAACCAAACGTTGCACGAGGTCTTCCCCGAGGAGTCGATTTTTCGCATCGACCATTTCCTGGGCAAGGAGGCGGTGCAAAATATCCTATATTTCCGCTTCGCCAACGCGTTCCTCGATCCGATCTGGAACCGCCGCTACGTCGAGAACGTGCAGATCACCATGGCGGAGGACTTCGGCGTCAAGGGTCGCGGCAAGTTCTACGAAGAGACGGGCGTGATCCGCGACGTGATCCAAAATCACTTGCTGCAGATCGTGAGCTACTTGGCGATGGAAGCGCCGTCGAGCACGTACCCCGAAGCCGTGCGCGACGAGCAAGCCAAAGTGCTGCGCACCGTCCGCCCAATCAGCCCGGAGAACATGGTGCGCGGGCAATTCCGCGGCTACCGCGACGAGCCCGGCGTGAACTCGGACTCGTACATGGCAACCTACGCAGCGTTGCGCTTGTACGTAGACTCGTGGCGCTGGGAGGGCGTGCCGTTCTACGTGCGCGCCGGAAAATCTTTGGCCAAGACGGTCACGGAGGTGACGGTCGAGCTCAACAATCCACCGCAGGTGGTGTTTCACGAGCCCACGCCGTCGATGGGTAACTACGTGCGTTTTCGGCTCAATCCGGAGGTCGCGATCGCGATCGGCGCGCGCGCCAAGCGGCCTGGTGAAGGCATGCGCGGGCGCCCGGTGGAGCTCTCTGTCGTGGAAGGCACCGAGCAAGGTTCGGACGGTCGCTTGGGTCCCTACGAGCGGCTACTCGGTGACGCGATGGCGGGCGACGCCACGCTGTTCGCGCGGCAAGACGTGGTGGAGGCCGCCTGGGCCATCGTTGACCCGGTGATTCACGGCCCAAGCCCGATGTTCGAGTACGAGCCCGGGAGCTGGGGACCGCCGCAGGCCGATCGCCTGGTGGCGGACGTCGGCGGCTGGAACACGCCGCAATAGCCCTTAAGGTTTTTTTTGTTCGGCGGCGGCGCGACTGAACGCGATTGAAAAAACGCGCACGTCGCCGCTGCCTTGCTTGCCCGGAATGTCGAGATCGACGGCGCTCAGCGCTTGCAAGTCGAGCGCGTCGTTGCCGTGCTGGTTGCCCCAGCTCGTGCGGCGCTCCAGCTCGTGCAGATCGATCACGTAGCGCTCGCGCTTGCCGGTGCCGAGGAGTGCCGGAAATTCGTACGATTCACCGTCGGCGCCGGCCTTGCCTTCGTAGTGCGGGGAGTCGGGCGCCGCGACGCCGGCCTCACTCAAGAAGAGTTGCACGCTGCGCCCCACGGGCACCGAAAGCACCACTTCGAGCTGGTCGGCGCCGCTCGCGTCGAAGGGCGTCGCGCCAGCCAGAACGGAAATGCCGGCGCCCCAGCCGCCACCCGAGTCGTAGTGAACGAGCGCCGCGTCGGGCAGCGATTCGACCTTCGTCACGCCGCCATTTGGCGCGTCACCCCAAGTCACGATTTGCGCGGGCCGCGCGGGCTCGAAGAACGAGAGCGGCCAAGTGGGCGCCTGCCGCGCGTCGGAATGCAGCCTAGGCTCGTGCTTGCCCTGAAACACGCTGGGCAACGGCACAGCCGAGCGCTGGTGGATGGCTTGCGCGTCGCGGTTGAGGCGCGCGTGGGCTTGGGTCAAGAGCGCGTACGGGCGATCCTGAATGTCGACCAGACCGTAGTCTTGGTCTTCACCATCGAAGCGGCCCTGGGGTGACTCGTCCGCCCACTCGAACCAGTGCATACCGACCACGTACGGCAGCGCCAACGCTTGGCCCGCGAAGCGCTCGGTGTGCTCGGCGCGCTCGCGTTGCGTGGGCACCGTCACGCTGGCGCCTTTGGTGTTCGGATCCCCGCTCTGATTCTCGGTGGCGCTGAACGAGTACTCGGTGATGAGGATTGGTTTTTTTGTTTTGACGTAAAAATCATCGAGCAGGCGCCGATCGACGTCGCCCGTACGTTGGTATTGATTGACGCTCACGACGTCGCAATATTTGCCCGCAACTTCGACCACCGGCCAAGGCGCTTCACCCGCGAAGCGCACGCACAAGATCAGATGCTTCGGGTCGCGTTCACGCAGGGCCTGAGTCGTGACGGCAAAGTAGCGCTCGGCGATCACCCCCGCGAAATCATCGGCGTCGCGCAGCGACGCCGCGCCACGCACTGGCAGCTCGATCGATTGCTCGAGCTCGTCGAAGGACTTCAAGGTCGTCTTGTAAGCCGCGTTGAAGCGCGACAGATCCTTGCCATAGCGGCTCTCCAAAAACTGGCGCAGCACGCGTTTGCCGCCAGTGCCGACCTCTGCGTGCGCATACTTCTCGAGCAAGCTCTTCTGTCCGCCGGCGTGCCAACCGACCTCGCCCCACCAGGGCAGCTCGTTGTCCAAAAAGTATCCGATCAGATACGGGTCGTCTTCGAGGCTCCGCGCTTTCTCGGTGTTGGTTTTGACGCGGCTCTCGAAATAGGAGTCGAACACGTGCTCGAGCGGCTGATCGAAGCCCGCCGAATACAGAATGTAAGTGTAAGGGAAGCGCCGACCATAGAGCGCGTCATCCGACCACGCGCCCACGGTGTTGAAGCCCCAGCTGGACAGCCGCTGAAAGGCGCTCGTCACCCACGCAGCTTTGTTGGCTCCGAATTGCTTGTTCACCGGGTCGTAGAAATTCGGATTCGGCGCGTCGTGTGAGCTGTCACCCACGTGGTTTACGCCTTGCGACAGGAAGCGCTGCCCGTCCGGCGCAATGAACCAAGCATGCCCGCCTTGCATGGCCACGCTGAACACCCCCTGCTCGTAGTGCGGCGCGTG
>DATHOI010000436.1:0-6376 GCA_035485095.1 Polyangiaceae bacterium
GCTGCGTATTGAGGGTGGCAGAGCTGCGGATGTTGAGCGTGCCGCCCGTCGCAAACAGGAAGTAACGCGAGCCGCTCCAAATCATCGACGGATCGTGCACGCCGATGTCCAAGTGCGTCGTGGTCGTCGTGACCGGACCGCCACCGAGATCTGCGCAGCCTCCGCTCGAGGCACCTCCGCTGCCGGCAGCTGCTACCGCACCGCCCGCGCCGGCTGAGGGGCTGCTGCCGCCAGTCGCGCTGCCGCCAATCGCGCTGCCGCCACCGTTCCCGGTCGTGCCACCAACGCCGCTGCCGCCAGTCGCTCCGCTCGCTCCGGGCTCGCTACCGCTCGCTCCAGCAGTGGTTCCAGAGCCGCCCCCAGCCGACGTGCCGCCCGCGCTGGTCACGCTTTGCGAGCCCGCCACGCCGGGCGCGCCGCTGGCGAGCCCAGTGCCGCCCGTCGTCGCCTGTGCACCGCTCGAGCCCGCCGCCGCATTGGACGTTCCGCTCGAACCGCTGGTGCTGCCGCAGCCGGCTAAAGCGCCAAACGTGACGAGCACGACTCCAGCCGCGGTCGCGATCAGAGAAACCGGCACGCTGACTTGTTCGAGAATCGCCTTCATTGGTTTGCTGCTTCCACTTCCAGCTCGGGGAACGGTTCCGCATTGTGTCATGTGCGAGCGAGACGCGCAGTCGGCGGGAGGGAAGAGCGCGAGGCGAGAGATAGTCGCCGCAGCCGAAAAATCTTTGGTCACTGGCGAGCCCGGCGCACCGCTCTTGTCGCGCGCGGCTGGGGCTCGGTTCGTTCACGCTCGCGAGCACGCGAGAAATCAGCCAATTTTTAGGCGAATCAGTGGTTCTGGCAGGCCCGTGCGGCAAGGTCACCTGTGCGCCAGCTCGTTTGCGTGAGCCGGTCGAACCGCGTGGCTGGCCAGCAACGAACGCAGCGCGGCTGTCGCTGCGAGACCAGTTGATGCGCGACTGTCACCACCAGAGATGCCCGAGTTGATGCCCAGCCGCCGAGTTGATGGTCACGAGTGGCGCCTGGCAGCGGCCCAGCCTTCGGCGTCGAAGCGCGATCGTCGCGATCTGAGCTATCCGATAGCCGTGTGCGTGAGCGCGCGTTCTGCGCGCAGTCGCTTCGCCACGTTGACCATGGCCGCCAGCGCTGCACGGACCTCGGCCCAGCCGCGCGTTTTGAGCCCGCAATCTGGGTTGATCCACAGGCGGCTCGGATCGAGCACGCTTGCCGCGCGGCGCGCGAGCTGCTCCATTTCGGCTTCGCTCGGCACGCGCGGGGAATGGATGTCGTACACGCCCGGTCCGAGCTCATTGGGGTAAACGAAGCGCACGAAGGCGTCGAGTAGCTCCATTTTCGAGCGTGAGGTTTCGATGGAAATCACGTCAGCGTCGAGAGCAGCGACGGCTTCGATGATGTCGTTGAACTCGGCGTAGCACATGTGACTATGAATTTGCGTCTCATCCCGCACGCCCGACGACGCGAGGCGGAACGCATCGACCGACCAAGTGAGGTATTCTTTCCAATCCGCGCGCCGCAGCGGCAACCCTTCGCGCAGCGCAGGCTCGTCGACTTGAATGATGCGAATGCCGGCCGCTTCGAGATCGGCGACTTCATCGCGAATCGCCAGCGCGATTTGGCGACACACCGTGGAACGCGGTGCGTCGTCACGCACGAACGACCACTGCAGAATCGTGACCGGGCCGGTGAGCATGCCCTTCATCGGGCGCTTGGTGAGCGACTGCGCGTAGCTTGCCCACTCTACGGTCATTGGCTCCGGGCGCGACACGGCGCCGTAGATGATGGGCGGCTTCACGCAGCGTGAGCCGTAGCTCTGAACCCAACCGAGCTCGCTGAACACGAAGCCCTCCAGCTGCGCGCCGAAGTACTCGACCATGTCCGTACGTTCGAACTCGCCGTGCACGAGGACGTCGAGGTCGAGCTCTTCCTGCACGCGTATGGCGCGCTCGGTCTCGGCGCGGAGGAATTGCTGGTACGCGTCGGCGTCGAGGCGACCCTCACGGAACGCGGCGCGCGTCGCGCGGACCTCGCTCGTTTGCGGGAACGAGCCGATCGTAGTGGTCGGAAACGCGGGCAGCGGTGTGACGCGCGCTTGTGCCACTCGGCGCACCGCGTAGGGACTCTGGCGCCGGCTCATACTGGGCTCGGTGCGCAGCATGCGCACCGTGACCGCCGGGTCATGCACTCGTTTCGATGCGCCCCGACTGGCGCGCGCTCGGCGATTCTCTTCGAAGCGACCGGCCACGCTATGCAGCCCATGGTTGAGCGCCGTCGTGAGCAGTGAAATTTCATCCAGCTTTTGCCGAGCAAACGCCAGCCAGCTCGAGATCTCCGGATCGATCCGGCGCTCCAGGCTAGAGTCGACCGGAACGTGCAGTAGCGAGCAAGACGGAGCGACGAAGACGCGGTTGGTGCCGATCGCGTCGATCGTCTTCTGCAGGGTCAGCAAGGCTTGGTCGAGATCCGTGCGCCAAATATTTCGCCCGTCCACGACGCCCAGCGACAAGCTCAGGTGGCCCGGTAGCTCGTCGAGCTGCACCGGCAGACCGTTCGGGTCGCGCGTCAAGTCGAGGTGCAACCCAGAGACGGGCAACGACGCAGCGAGCGCGAAATTGTCGCGCAGTCCGCCAAAGTAGCTGGTCAGCAGCATACGGATCGGTCCAGAAACGAGGCTCAAACGCCGATAGGCGAGCCGATACGCGGCGTGCGCTTCCGGAGCGAGGTCGAGCACGAGCGCCGGCTCGTCGAGCTGAACCCAATCCGCACCGGCCGCGCCGAGCGCCAAGAAGAGCTGTTCGTACACGGGCAACAGCGCGGGCAATAGTGCGAGCGCGTTCTCCGATTTCGAAAGCAGTAAAAACGAGACCGGCCCAAGCAACACCGGGCGAGTACTGATGCCGAGCGCTCGCGCTTCCAAAAATTCATCGAGCGGCTTGCTCGTGTAAAGCTCGAAGTGTTGCTGCGGCTCGAGCTCCGGCACGATGTAGTGGTAGTTCGTGTCGAACCATTTGGTCATTTCGAGTGCCGGCAGATCGAGCCCGCGTCCGGCATCTTGAGCTCCGCGCGCCATCGCGAAATAGGAGCCGAGCTTGCCTCCAGCTGGCCCTTCGGCGAAGCGATGACGGGCGGGAATCGCGCCGACCATGAACGCCGTGTCGAGCACGTGATCGTAGAGCGAGAAGTCATTGCTCGGGATGTGCGTGATGCCGGCGTCGCGCGACATGAGCCAGTGACGCTGACGGAGCTCGCTCGCCACGCCGAGCAGATCCGCTTCACTCGAGCGCCCGGACCAAAATCGCTCGAGCGCGCGCTTCAATTCACGATTTGCGCCAATTCGTGGAAAACCAAGGTTCGTTGCAATTGCCATCGCTCATCACCGAGGCTGCGCAAAGCAGCCGAAATTCCGAGCCGGCAACGGATCGTTTCGAGCAGCACCGAGCATGGCGCCGCCGAACGACCGCTGCCCCCTCGGGCAGAAGAGCTTCCGCGGAAATGGCTGAACGAAACGACGAGCGCTGGCTCACCGTCAGATCCGGCCTGCCTCCCCGCGGAGGCCCAGGTCGAACCGCCCGCAGTTTCTCCTGCGTGCGGGCTCCAGGTAGGTCTTCGGGCTTGCGAGCACGGCGACGTTCGTCGCCACCTACTACCCGCCGCTTCCCAGCTCTTTCGGAGCCAGTGCACGTGACGGGGTTCGTTCTCGCTTACCGCTGCGGGGCAGCTCCGGATTCGCGCCGGATTCCCTTTTGAGCCAAAGACGAATCTTCAGCACCGAGAGCGCGTCGACTATGGCTGGCGATCACTAGCACGTCAAGATGCCGCGAATATCCGCCAAGGCGGATATAGCGTGATGATGAAGCGGTATCTGGGGCACGCCTGTTCGTCGAGCTCACGTCACGAGCGGTCGCGGCTGCGCGGGGCCGCGGAATGGCGTATGTCGGTGTCGTTCGCGGCGTTTGGAACCTCCGGAGTATGACGATGCGTCAAGACCAGTTCATCCCGCAGCTCATCGTGATCGATGGCAGCCGAGCTATGGATTTCTACAAGCGAGCGTTTGGAGCAGAAGAGGTTTCGCGGACCATTTCGAGGGTCGGCGCTAGGCGTCCAGCGTCCGTTGGCCACCGGGCGGATAGCGCGACGCTCGAGAACAGGCGAGCGAGCCTCTTTGGGCGTAGCGTTCTTCCACGTCGCTGTTGTCCACGATGCGGGAAAAGGCGTCCCGCTCGGCGAGTCCACGATCGCGGCTTAAGGCCAGTTCTGCCTTGGTATTGTGCCTTGAACGCTGAATCGGCAGCGGCATGCTCCTTGCTCAAGCGAGCGATCTTGGTCCATGAAACAGTCCCACTCGCTCGTGGACGGCGTCGTTCCACGAAGCCGCCGTCGCGGTTTTTTCGGGAGCCGCGCTGTGCCCGTCGCTGCGCTCGCGCTTCTTGCTTCCCTCACCAGAATGTCACCGGCAGCGGCCGACACGGCGACCGACGCGAATGCCGTCCCTAGCGAACCGAGCCTGCCCGCGCACCTCGACTTAGACGAAGCGTTGCGCATCTTTCGCGCGCGCGGCTTGGATATCCTGGTGGCGGAGGCAAACGTACGCAGCGCGGCGGCCGACGCGCGCATCGCTCGCGCCATCAACAACCCGAGCCTGTCCGTCGGCGTGGGTCGCTCGCTGGTCAATTGCGATGGTTGTTCCGCGCCGGCGTTCAGCGCGACGCTCTCCGATCAAAATGCCATCACCGACGCGCTGTTCGGCAAGCATTCGCTGCGCGTGGACGTCGCCGACGCGGCGCTCGAGGCGGCCAAGCTCGACAAGAAGGATGCGCAGCGCCTGCTCGAAACCAACCTGAAACAGCAATATTTGGCCGTCATCATGGCTCAGGCCGAGCTCGATTTGGGCCGTGAGGCGCGCGACGCGGCCGCCAAGACCGTGGAGCTCGTGCGGCGGCGAGTCAGCGCAGGTGCCGCGGCAGAAACGGATTCGCTGAAGGCGGAGACCGACGCGCTTCAGCTCGAGGATCAAAACGACGCGGCCGCGCTCACGCTCGAGAAATCCAAGCTCGATCTGGCTTTTCTCCTCGGCGTCCGGAGCAGCGTACCAAAATTCGAGGTCGACGACGCGCTGCTCAAGGTCACCTCGCATCCGCAGCTGGATGTCTTGGACAAGGCGACACTGATCCATGAAGCGCTGGCGCGCCGCACTGACGTCTTGTCAGCGGAATATGGCGAACGCCGCGCGCACGCCGCCGCCGCATTGGCGCGCCGCACGCGCTGGCCGGACCTTGCGCTGTGGGTCAATTACGCCCAGCAAGGCTCCGGACCGAACGCGCCGACTCCGCCGACACTCACCGTTGGCATCGACACCCCATTGCCGATTTTTTATCAAAATCAGGGGGAAATTCACAAGGCGGAGGCTGATATTTTCGCGCAACGCGTGCGGCGAGCAAAGGTCAGCTCACAAGTCGTCAACGACGTCGAATCGGCGCTCACGACGCTCGAAATCGCTCGCAAGCGTGTGGCGCGCATGGGCGGCACACTGCTCGATAGCGCGAGCCGCTCACGCGCGCTGACTGCGTTGCAGTACGAGCGCGGCGCTGCCTCACTCCTCGAGATGCTCGACGCGCAGCGCACGTTCTTGAGTATCAACGCTGCCTACCTGCAAAGCGAAGCGGACTATTGGAATGCCGTATTCACGGTCGAGCAAGCTACCGGAAGGACTTTGCATTGACGCCCCAGTCGACAACGTTTTCAGCGCTCCTCGGAGCGGTTCTGTGCACGCTGCTAGCGCTGCCCCTGTGCGTTGCTTGCAGTGACGGTCACGCTGCGGAGCCAGCAGCGCCGCCCAACGGCGAAACGTGGCTCACTCCGCAGCAAGCCAAGGAGGCCAAGCTCGAGCTGCAGCAGGTGGCGCCGCACGAGCTCGCGAATATCGTCACTTTGGCGGGAAAAGTGACGTTCTCCGACCTGGAGGTGTCGCACGTGTTTTCGCCAGTGACCGGCCGCGTGACGGGCATCAATGCCTCCCTCGGGCAGCACGTCACCAAGGGCCAACCGCTCGCGACGCTCGATTCCCCGGACGTCGGGCTTGCCAAGGCGGACGTCCAAAAGGCTCAAGCCGAGATGGTCGCGGCCAAACACAACTTCGATCGCCAAAAGGAGTTGGCGGACGCGCACGCGGTGTCGCAACGCGACTTCGAATCGGCGCAGGACGACTTCCACAAGGCCGAAGCAGAGCTGAACCGCGCCGCGCAGTTTGCGAAGATCTTGCACGTCGACGAGACGAACGGCTCGGGCACGTTCCTGCTCCGCTCGCCGCTTTCTGGAGAGGTGATCAGCCGCTCGATCTTTCCGGGCATGGAGGTTC
>DATHOI010000437.1:0-9156 GCA_035485095.1 Polyangiaceae bacterium
GGCGCACTCCCTGCTGGCTTTCCGACGTCTCTTTGAAAAGCGACGGCGCACGGGAGTGTACAGCAGGTCCCAGCGTGGGCATAACCTGCCATTAGTGCCCCGAACGCAGCCAATTTAGGCTTAGACGAAGCTCACGCCAGAATCATCGCAACGGGGCGAGAGAACGCGTCTTTCCGAGGCTCGCGGTGCTGTACGCGGTTTCGTGCCGACGCTGGCCGCTCAGAAAAATACGCCCATGTACCAGCGCAGCGTCTGAGCTGCGCTGGTGCTCGCGCTGCCACCTTGCACCAGATTGATGTCGGTGGAGCTGTAGCCGAGCCCGGCCATGGGAAAGAGCACGCCGTACTCGATCTTGGTGAAGAAGCCGCCCATCTTCGTGGGGTCGTCGTTGAGCGCGCCGTCTTTGGACTGGAAGTACACACTGCCGTTGAGCTCCACGCCGAGATCACGCGCGTGTCCGGGGGCTTGGACGAACTCAGAGGCGCGCGACCAGATCGCCGCGATGCTGCCGCCGAGCTTCTGGCCCGAGCTATCACGCAAGAAGTCGTAGGCGACGCTCGGACGGAAGTAGTAGGTGCCTTCGACGCGCGACAAGATGTTGCGATACAAGATCAGATCGATCGAGTAGGCGGGGTTGAAACGGAACGTCGAGTCCGTGTTGTCGCCGTGTTGGCTGGAGACGCCGTTGTACGGCGGCGAGAGCCCTTGCACGTCCGAGTCGCCCGACGCCCAACCGAAGTTGAAACCCAGGTGCAGCTTGTCCTCGACGAGCCGCTGCTCGATCTCAGTGGCGAGCCCGTACTGGCGGACCTTGTAGCCGACATACGTTGCGGCGGCGGATGGATTTGGATCGCTATTGATGTTGTCGAGGTTGCCCTGGATCGTGACGGCTTCCGTCTCGAAGCGGAACTTCTTGTACAAGACTTGCAACCAGAGATCCGGCGTCCAAGACGTCGCGCCGCGCCGCTCGAATTGCAAATCGCCGGGCATACAACCGAGCGCGGCGGCTCCGGCTGCGCAGGTGGCGCCAGCACCGTTCAGGTCGTCCGCCAGCAATTGATGGCGATAGGTGAGCTGAATACCGCCGTTTACTACGACATCGCCCTTGGCCAGTGCGAGGCGACTGAGCTCGCGGCTCTTGAGGTGCGCGATCTGGAGCATGTACTCGGTGACGTCGTCGGACTGCGCCACGTCATACGGTTGGCCCTGCGGGATGCCCAAGTTGGCGCTGGTCGCCCCTTCATTCACGAAGTCCCACGCGCCCGTCACGTACAGGTCGAGTGGTTTGATGCCCGTCGTGAATTGGATGCGGTCGATGGTCGACTGATAATTGTCGTCGTACCCATCCCCCGCGTTGTTGACGATGCCGAGACCCCAGTGATTCGGCATGCGACCGAAGCGCAGCTCGCCGACTGGCGTCGCGTACTCGGCCCAAACGCGCTTCACGGCAATGCTGTCTTGCAAGCTATTGACGCCCGAGGCCGGGGGAACGGTGGTCGTCGTGCTGAAGCTGGTCGGCGTGTAGCCGCTGCGCGCAGCAACGGCGTAGCCGCTGCCCGAGGTGGCTGGCGTCGCTTGGTAGCCGCCTGGCGTCGAGCCGAGCACCACGTTGTCGAGCAGATCGACCTGCGTCATGACGCGCAGGTTGTCCGAGACGTGGAACTCCGGATTCAGTCGGAAGCGCAGGTTGGCGCCCGCTTGCGTGCCGCTCTTGCAGCCGAAGGTGGCGTTGGTCGGGGTACTATCCGTCCCGTTGTTGGTTTCGCTGGCCGTACATTCCTGCGGGCCGTGCTGGTTTCCGGTATTGTCGACGAAGTAGTTGTCCGCGGGTTGCGGCCACAACGCGTTCGTCGGTACGTCGCGACGACCGAGCGAGAATTGGTAAAACAACTCGGCGCGAACGCGGAAGTTGCCGTGGATTTCGAGCAGCGGGCGCGCGTGCGTCCACCAATCCTCGGCGAACACGCCATGCTCACCAGAGTCGGGGGCCGCGTCGTGCGCATGCTCCGCGTTTTGACGCTTGAGCTCGGTCGCGTCGGTGCTCGGTTCGGGCCAAGCGGGCAGCGGATTGAACGTGCCGCTCGCTGTCCCTGGTGCCGGCGCGGGATTAGCTGGCGTTGGGAGCACCTGCGGCAATGTTTCGCCGGCGGCGTCCGGAGCTGGCGCGGCGTCGGTTGCTGGCGGCGCTGCCGTGTCGGCCTTGGGAGTGTCGCTCGCCTTCGGAGCGTCAGTCGGTTTGGGCGTTTCCGGAGCTGCTTTTGGCGCCGCGTCGGCCGCCCCGGCTGGGGCTTTCGATTGCGCCTCCGCGAGCGCCGGGATGGCGAAAAAACCGAGCGCGATTAAAGAGGCTAAGGAGGCTTGTTTCATGCGGATCTTCGCTAGGTACCGGCGGCAGACGGGACGTTTCGCACGCGCGGCCGAAGACTGTCAACCACGGGACCCGGGCGTACACAATGCGGGGCCTAGTGCGCTCGCCACAAAGACTCGGGCGAGCGCGCGAAACTGCGCGGCACGAGCGATAATCCCCGACAAAAGGCCGGGTGCTTCGCTGCAGTATCAGGCGCCCTACTTGCGCAGCGCGGCCTCTAAGTCGGTGCCGACTTCTGCGGCCCGCTGACCGAGCTCGTCGCGCGTTTGGGCTGGTAGCTCGAGCTCGGACATGGTCTTGGCGACATCAGCGAGGCGCTGTTGGAGTGACCAACCGGCGCTCTCGGGCAAACCCAGCGCGGCGCGAAACGTTTCCCCGAGCTCGACGGCCGAGCCGTAACGGAGCGCGGGGTCCTTGGCGAGCGCGCGCGCCATCAGCAGATCGAGCACGGGTGGCGTTTGTTTGAGGTGCGAGCTGAGTGGCGCCGGTGCTTCGTCGACTTGCGCCGTGCGCAGCATGAGCTCATTGCGCTCTGGCGTATCAAAGGGCGTCACGCCAGTCAGCATTTCATACAGAACGATGGCCGCGGAGTACAAATCCGAACGCGGATCGACTGGTTTGTTCAAGATTTGCTCGGGTGACATGTACGCGCCGGAGCCGGGCGCCATGCCGCCCGTGTTCTTGACCTCTTCGGCGGGCACCTGTGCGATGCCAAAATCGGTGAGCTTGACCACGCCGTCACCGCGCACGAGCACGTTCGCTGATTTGACGTCGCGGTGAAGGATGCCCATCGCGTGGATGGCCGAAAGCGCGCCGAGCAACTGGGCAAAGTAGTGCCAGGCCTGAGCGAGCGGGAGAGCGGGTAGGGGGCCTCGCCGCGATTCGCTGCGCACGCGTTGAATCAGGTCGCTGAGGGGCTCACCGTGCACGAGCTCCATGACCAGGGCGAGCTGGCCATCGAAGTCCGACAAGCCGAAGAAGTGCACCACGTTTGGATGAGACAAGCGAGCGAGCGCCGTGGCCTCGCGCAGAAACATCTTCCGCGCGCGAGCTTTGCCCTGGAGCAGCGGATGAAGGAGCTTCACCGCGATCGGGTGGGGCGGCGTTTGGGCGAACCGGCCGGCGGGATTGTAATAGAGCCAGCCGCGGTAGACGATGCCCATGCCCCCTTCGCCGATGGCGTGACCGAGCACCGCGCGCCCCCAGTCCTCGAGGTCGAGCTCAGCTCCGGGTCCGATCGCGATTTTGACTTTGACGATCGCGAGTCCGCAATGCGGGCAAAAACTGGCCTCATCGACGACGATGCTCTTGCACCCCGAGCAGACTGACACGGCGCGGAAGCATATCGGAATTGTGCCGCGTGTGCGCGGCGCGACGAGTTGCTCTCTTGAATGCACGCACCTTTGCGTGCGCTCCCGTCGTGTCCGCCGGATCTCCTGAAAGGTGCGAGGGGCGCGGAGGACAAACCGTGTGGGCGCCTCTCGACTGTGAGCGGCCGAGCTAGAAAGTCGAGCGCGCCCTTAAGCCGAGTCCCCGCGCGAGCGCATGGACTCACTGATGAGCGTTGCGGAAAGCGTGAAGACTGTGGGAGTCTTGGTCCCGAATCTGCCGAGTATGGTTTTCTCGTGCGCGGCCGAGGACAGGAGGAAAGCACAGTTGGTTCGTAAACTTCGTCCGTTCCCCGCGCTTCCGACGCAGCTCACCGTGAGGGCTCCCAACGCAAAGCGTCGGACGCTATTCGGTGTGGGCGCTTCGTTCGTTTTGGCCATGTTGGCCGCCGCGCCCGACGCGCACGCGCAGGCCGTCACCGGCGACTTCGCCGTGCAGCGCTTCGATCCTGCCGCCGGTACGCACAACTATTTCACCACACGCGGCGTCCGCATGGACGGCAAGATGGTGTGGAGCGCCGGGTTCATGGCGAACTACAGCTTCTTGCCCTTCGTGGTGCGAAGCTGCATCGCGGCACCTGGGCAAACATCGACGGGCTGTAGTGACCCCGGTGTTCGGCAAGTGACCGACACGCGCGTGATCGAGAACGAGGTCACCGGAGATTTACTCGGCACGCTGACGGTCATTCCACGCCTGCAGATCGCTCTCAAGGTTCCGGTTTCTTGGGTCAAGGGTGAGGGCATCAACCCGGACACGGGCTCCAACTCGATTCACGGCATCAACGCCGTTGGTGCCGGCGACCCCGAGGTCGAAGGCAAGTTTCGCCTGCATGGAGAGGTCAATGATCCCTTCGTGGTCGGCGCAGCGGCGTTCGTCACGGCGCCCTTAGGTCACGCGTTCTCGAAGGGTGAGTACATCGGTGACACGCTGCCCAGCGCAGGCATCCGCGGTATCTTCGACGGCGAGAAAGGCCCGGTATCGTTCGGCGCGAACCTGGCCGCGGTGTTCCGCGACAAGGGCACCATCGGGGATACGACCATCGGTTCGCAGGCGTTGTACAGCGTTGCTGGTGGCTTTCGCATCAGCCCGGTGATCCGCGCGATTTTGGACGGCTTCGGCACCACGCGCTTCTCCACCAATCGCGGTGAAAACACGCTCGAGCTCGACGGCGGCTTTCAGATCTTTCCGCTCGGTTCGCCGGTGATGATTTCGCTGGGTGCGGGCACGGCCGTGGTCGAAGGCGTCGGCGTGCCGAAAGTGCGCGCGTTCGTCGGCGTCACGTACGCGCTCGAGAAGCGTGATCGCGACGGTGACGGCATTGACGACTCCGTCGACCAGTGCCCAACCGACAAAGAGGACATCGACGGTTTCGAGGACGCCGATGGTTGCCCGGACCCGGACAACGATCTCGACGGCATCCCGGACGCGCAAGACAAGTGTCCCAATCAGCCGGAAGACCAAGACGGCTTCGAGGATCGCGACGGCTGCCCCGACCCAGACAATGACAAGGACGGCATCCCCGACGTCTCGGATCAATGTCCGAACCAGCCGGAGACCAAGAACGGCTACAAGGACGACGACGGCTGCCCGGACGAGCCCGACCGCGACAACGACGGCGTGCCCGACTCGCGCGACAAGTGCCCGGACGAGCCCGAGGACACCGACGGCTTCCAGGACACCGACGGTTGCCCGGATCCGGACAACGACAACGACGGCGTCCCCGACGCGCAAGACGAGTGCATCGACGAGCCCGGCCCCCCACCGACGGGTTGCCCAGACAATCCGAAGGCCGGCAAGACTCAGAAACCAGAGCAGAAGAAACCAGAAAAGAAGAAGTGACGAGAGTGACGCCTGACTCTCACGTGAGTCGGTCGTCATGCTTCGGAGCCCAGGGCATACTCTGGGCTCGTATCTCTCGAGCTCGAGCTCGCACAGGCACGGTGAGGCAGATGATTGACTCTCCCAGGCGATCGATCGTGAAGTTTTTGGGCGGTGTGGAGGTGCTACTGGGGGTGCTTGGCTTGCCCGGCTGTGGGTCGATGAGCTCGGGCGCGAGCAGCGCCTCCGACGAGCAGCACCCGCTGCTCGGCGCAGCGGCCCCCGCGTTCGACCTGCGGTCGCCGGACGCCAAGCAGAAAATCACCCTTGCGGCTTATGCTGGCAAAGTCGTGGTGGTCGATTTTTGGGCGACCTGGTGCACGCCCTGTCACGAGTCGTTCCCCGCCTACGAGCGCGTCGCCGAGAAGTTCGGCAGCAAGGTGGCCGTGGTCGGCATCAGCGTCGACGAGGACCCGGCAGGTATCGCTAAATTCGCCAAAGAGACCGGCGCCAAGTTTCCCCTGGCGTGGGACGACGGTCAGGTCACGTCCAAGGCCTATCAGCCGCCAACGATGCCGACCTGCTTCATCGTCGACTCGAGTGGCATCGTGCGCTTCGTTCATTCCGGCTTTCACCCGGGTGAAGAACAAGAGATCGAGTCGGAGGTCAGCTCCTTGCTGAAGTAGCGCACGCTCTTGCGTGTGCATTTCTGCTCAACGACAGATCACATTGAGCTCGCTCGCGCGCCTCTCGCGCGACTGAGGGAGCGCGGACGCTTTCGGGGCGGCGTGCCCAGAGGCAACACCATACGCTCGGGGGTTTGGGGCCGCGTCCCAGAGCGCGACGAAGAGCAGAGCGATGTGCGATAGCAGCATCGGCACGCGCACTTAACTTGAGTGGCGTTCGGAATTGCGCTTGCTCGAAGGAACGGGCGAGGCAGATGATCAGTACAGCTCTCGAAAGCACTTGATGCACTGGTCGCGCCGCTCGTTCCTCGCTCTCGCCCTACTCACCGCGACATCGTCCGCTTGGGCTACGCCCGGCTTGGACGAGCTCGTCGAGCAGCTCAGGCACGGTAGTGATTTCCGGGTGCGCGTGTCGGCTGCGCTGCAGCTCGGAAAATCGCTGAACCCAGACGCCTCCAAACCTTTGGAAGCAGCGCTCGACGACCCCAACGCTTCGGTTCGCGCAGCCGCCGCAGCGGCGTTGAAGAACCTCGGGGACGTGAGCGCGCTGCCTGCGCTGCGCGCGCACACGGACAAGTCCGAAGCGGTCCGGTCGCAAGTGGCGAGCGCCATCAGGTCGCTCGAGGATGACGCGGCGAGCGGACCGAAAATCAAGGTGCTGGTCAAGATCGGCATCATGAAGAACGGCTCTGGCGTGAAGTCGGCGAAGATCGAGAGTGAGCTCGCTGATTCGTCGCGTCGTAAGCTGAACGAGCTGCCGGGCGTGCGCGTGCTTCCGGAAGATGGCGCGCAGAAGCCCAGTAACCTGCCGATGGTCATGGTCACGGGCAAGATCTCCGAGCTCAAGGCGTCGCGTGAGGGCAGCTCGATCGTCTACTCCGCGAGCGTGGAGTACGTGCTCCACACCATGCCCGAGCAATCCATCGCGGCGAAGGTGTCGGGTCGAGCCAGCGCCACCGCCAGCGAGCAAGAGGCTAACGACAGCGCGCGCAGCACGGAGCTTCGCCGCTCGGTGCTGGAGGCCGCGATCGCGAGCGCACTGCGTCGCGCTCCGCCCGCGCTAATGGCCGCGGCGCGGCTCTAGGCGCTGTTCGACTGCGCCGAGCCACCTTTCGGTTGCCTGGTTGCGCGGGTTCGTGGTTAGTCGCCGTCGCGCAATGAACCCGAGCGTGCTCTTCGTATCGAAGCCGATCGCGCCGCCCTTTCACGACGGCAGCAAATGTCTCGTGCGAGACGTGGCACGGAACCTCACGCGTCTGGATCCAGTGGTGATGTCGACGCCGGGCGCGCCGCCCGTTCTCGCGGCCCCTGGAGCGCGGAGCGTTCGCTTGGTGCCGGCGTACGGCACGCCCGGCGCTTTCACGCCTGCGCTCTCGGCCAATCTGCGCGCGGCGGCCTGGCTGCTCGTGCGCTCGCGAGCGAGCGTGTGGCATTTCGTATTTGCTCCAAATCCGCGCACGAGCGCGGCGGGGCGTGCACTCTCGCGGCTGCGGGGCACCCCGGTGGTGCAGACGGTAGCGTCACCTCCGCGCAGCTTCGAGCGTCCCGAGCGGCTCTTCTTCGGGGACGTGGTCGTTGCGCAAAGCAACTGGACACGTCGGGCGATCGAGCAGAGCTACGAGCGAGCCTCGCTGCGTGCACCACGGCTGGTCACGATTCCGCCGCCAGTTCCGGAGCTCGCCGCGCCTAGCCCGAACGAGATCGCCGCGGCTCGCGCGCGGCTCGAGCTCGCGCCTGGCACTCGCTACCTCGTTTACCCGGGAGATCTGGAGACGAGCTCTGGCGCGGAGGTGAGCGCAGGGTTGGTCGAGCAGCTCGCGCAGTGCGCCCCGGATCTAGTCACTGTCTTTGCCTATCGGCGGAAAACCGCCCAGGCCGCTCAGATGGCCGAGCGCCTTTCGGCGCGATTGCCGCGTGCACAGACGCGCTTTGCGGAGGATGTGCCAGACATTCTGGCCGTGCTTGCCGGTGCTGCCGCGGTCATATTTCCAGTCGATGACCTGTGGGGCAAGGTCGACTTGCCGATCGTGCTGCTCGAGGCAATGGCGCTCGGTGCTCCGGTCATTGCGCTCGACCAAGGGCCGCTCAGCGATCTGTGCGCCGGGATCAAGGTGCCGAGCCTAGATTTGGCTCCGTGGCGCAGGGAAGTCGAGGCGTTGCTCGCGGAGCCACGACGCGCGCAGATCGTCGCGGCGCGTCAACGTGAGGCGCTCGACGCGCGTCATCGGTCGTCGATAGTTGCGCGCGCCTACGAGGATTTGTATCTCGAGCTCGCTCGTTGATATGCCAAAAGCATTGACTTGGCGCTCCGAGATCCGTATCCGTTGATCCGGCGATGGCAGACGAGAGTCCGGGAGGGACTCCGACACGGGGTGAGGACGCGATTTTGTGGACGGATGGCGCCGCGCGAGGCAATCCGGGGCCCGCGGGCATCGGCGCGCTCTTGAAGACCCCGAATGGGGAAGTGCTGTCCGCGGACAGCGCGTACTTGGGCCAAGCGACGAACAACGTCGCGGAGTACAAGGCCCTCTTGCTCGGGCTCGAGCGTGCGCTCGCACTCGGCGTGCGGCGCATCGAGGTGCGCGCTGATTCCGAGCTCCTCGTGAAGCAAATCAAGGGCGAATACCGTGTTAAAAGCTCCGGTTTGCGGCCCCTGCATCGTGAAGCCCTGCGCCTGCTCGCGCGCTTCGAATCGAGTCGCCTGGTGCACGTTCGGCGGGAGCAAAATAGCGAGGCCGATCGACTCGCAAACACCGGCATCGACTCGCGCCCGCGTTAGGAGCTATCGGCGCGGAGCACGCGGCGGAGCACGAGGTAGTCGTCGCCCGCATAAAACTCGAGCAGCGCCGCGACGCGCACGATCAAATCTGCGCGCATCGTCTCCTGGCCTTCACC
>DATHOI010000438.1:0-6223 GCA_035485095.1 Polyangiaceae bacterium
TGTCGCCGTTGGCGCTGATGGTGCCGACCTGAGCGATCTCTTTGGGATCCTTGGTCGACTTGGCCATATTCTTCAATGACTCCGTGACACTCTCGACCGCCTTGTCGATGCCGCGCTTGAGCTCCGTCGAGTTGTGACCCGCAGCGACCAAGCGCAAGCCTTCCCGGTAGATCGACTGTGCGAGCACGGTGGCCGTGGTCGTGCCGTCGCCCGCGACATCATTGGTCTTACTGGCGACTTCGCGCACCATCTGGGCGCCCATGTTCTCGAAGCGATTTTCGAGCTCGATCTCTTTTGCGACGGTCACGCCGTCTTTAGTGATGGTCGGGGCCCCATAGCTCGTTGCGAGCACGACGTTGCGCCCTCGGGGGCCGAGCGTCACTTTTACGACATTCGCGAGTGCGTCGACGCCCGCGAGCATCAATTTGCGCGCGTTCGCGGTGTAGAGCACTTCTTTGGCTGACATTGGGGAACCTCTTGCTTGGTATTCGAGCTACTTGGACGATGTCGGAAGGACGAATGAGCGGTGCGCGCAGACGACAGCGTCGGCCCGACCTACCACCCTGGCCACGATTCGCTGGCTCCGCAATGCTTGAACGAGATTCGAGACGGAAACATTCGCGTGAGCGCGGCGAGCTTCTGGCTCGCTAGGCTAGATTGCGGGCGCTCCTTTGACGCTTGGTGCATTGTCCAGTACCCTCTCTCTCGAGCGGCACCATGAATGAAGACGTCAAGATTCTCCGAGCGATGCACGGCAGTGCGAAAGCGGACGGGAGTGCGGGCGTCGGGCGCGTGTCCTTCTGGCTCAGCGGTACGCCTGAACGGCGCTGGCTCGAGCTGTTCGAGATCAGCAAGAGCGTCGGCTTTTCTGCGGAAGAACGCAACCGGGAGTTCTTGCTGCACGTGCAGTGCGCCCCCGGTGAAGTGGCTGCAAAACGCGACGCCGCCGTGGCGCTCATCGCCGACGTGAACAACCGCTGGCGCGCCGAAGTTGCTTCGCAGCGTTCGCTGGCTCGGGAACGCGACGACAAGAAAAGAACGGTCGAAGAAGCGTTGAATCGAGAGCTCGAAGCGCTCACATTCGACCGCGCGTAATAGCGCGAGGCCCGGTGGGCGCTCGCTTGCAGGCTCACGTCGCGCTGCTGTTCTCGTCGAGCCACGCGAGCAGCCCGCGAATGCTCGCCGTAGCCAGCGCGATGCAGCTGTCCGCCGCACCGTAGTACAGGTTCAGGTGATCGCCGTCGTCCGCGATGGTGTAGCCGCAGGGAAACGTCACGTTGCCGACATCGCCAACTTGCTCGTAGCTCGCTTCAGGACCGAACACCCAAGAGTCACCGCGCAGCAGGCATTGCTCTGGGTTGTCGAGCGCGAACAGCGCTAGCCCTAACCGATACAAGCAACCCGCGGCCGTGTGTTTGACGCCGTGGTACATCATCAACCAACCGCGAGGCGTCTCGATCAGCGGCGGTGACAGCCCGACCTTGTTGGCGTCCCACCAAGACCCTTTGCGCGCCGGCAAGATCATGCGGTGGCTGCCCCAGTTGCTCAGGTCCGGTGAATAAGAGATCCAGACATGCGCCCCGGAATCAGCGACCGGCCGGTGCACTAAAGCGAAGCTGCCGCCAAAGCGGCGCGGTAAGAGAGCCGCGTCTTTGTCGTCCGGCTGCATGATCAGGCCGAGGCGCTCGAAGGTTCGAAAGTCCTCCGTCAATGCAAGCGCGACACCCGGGCCGCCGCGGCTGAATGCCGTGTATGCGACCGCATACTTGCCGAGCTCTGGCATGAACGTAATGCGAGGGTCCTCGATGCCCCATAGTTCCTCCGGGTACTTCTCTGGATCCGGCGGCAGCGTGGGTTTTGCATCGATGATCCAAGCATCGACGCCGTTGGCCGAACGCGCCGCGCACAGGTGCGAATGGCCGCGACGGTCTTCGACGCGACACAAGAGGAGTGTGGTGCCGTCTTTCAAGCGAGTCGCGGCCGGGTTGAACACCGTGTGCACTGGATACGGCCAGTCCTCGGCTTTGAGGATGGGATTGCCCGGTGCTCGTTGAAAGAGCACCGGGTAGCCTCGGTGTTTCGGCATTATTTTTTAAGACTTCTGTGCGACTAGACGAAGCGCGGGAATGAGCTCGAGATTGCGCATCTCCAGCAGGGCGAGTTGGAAAGCCAGTGTGGACTCCGCGCCCTGATTCTCGTTGACGCTATCGGAGTGAAGGCCATCGCGGCAACCTCCAGTGGCGGCGTCGAAGAGCGGGCGTTGCAGATGATTCTGCCCGAGGAACCAGCCGAACGTGCGGCGCGCATACTGCGTCCAACGCTCGTCACCGGTCACGCGCCGCGCTTCCAAACACGCTGAGACCATGGACCAGGCATCGATGGGTTGTTGGTCGAAGGTGGCCTTCACGCCGCCGCGTCGGTAAAAACCGTTCGAGCCGATCGGCGCGAAATCCCCCTCTTTTAGCGACTGCGCTGCGACCAGCCACTCGAGCGAGCGGAGCCCCACCGCTTTCATTTCCTCGTTGTTGCTCAGCGCCCCGGTTGCGAGCATGGCTTGCGAGAGCCGCGCATTTTCATAGGTGGCTGACTCCTCGAACCACGGCCAGTCCATGGTGCTGGAGCGCTGGTAGAGACTAAGCAAGCGCTCCGCCAACAGCGCACGCTGAGACTCCACGTTCGTATCGCCTTGAAAGGCGCGCAGGTATTCCCCGATGCCGAGCAGGCCAAACGCCCAGGCGCGAGGGCTCGTGAAGCCGGAAAGCGCGTGCAACGCTCGCTGAAACAAAACGCCGGCCAAGCTTTGCTTACTCGGATCATTGGACCGGCCGACGACCGTGCCGAGCGCCCAAACTCCACGCCCGTGGCTGTCTTCCGAGCCCGAATACTCGGTCCAAGAGCGGTTGTAGCTCATGAAATTACGAAAGCGGCCCTTGTCCTTATTGAACGCGTGACTCACGAATGCGAGGTAGCGAGCGGTCAGCGCGTGGATCGTCTCGCCGTCGTCGGTGCCGGCGTCCTCGAGCAGCACCATCAGCAGCAAGGCGCGCGCGTTGTCGTCGAGGCAGTAGCCATCTTCATAACGCGGAATGCTGAACAGCGCGTGCTGCAGCATGCCGGTCGTGTCCGTCATTTGCACGACGTGCTTCAAGTTGATCTCCGGCAGCGCGACGTGGCGCTTGGCCAGAGTCTTGGCTTCGAATGCGGATCGGCGACGCACGAGGTGCTCCTCGCGAGCGCGACTGAAGCTCCGGTGGTAGCTCTTGGCTACCTCGGGCCAAACCATGTTGCTGCCGTAGCTGGCCGCGCGCGCTGCCATGGCCAGGCGTTTTGGCTCGTCGCCGAGTAACGCGCAGGCCTCACGCGCGATGGCCGCCGGGTCGCGCCACGGCACGAGCACTCCGCGCCCGTCTGCGAGCATCTCTCGAGCATAAGCGTAGGGCGTAGAAATGACTGCCTTTCCCGCACCAACGGCGTACGCCAACGTGCCCGACGTGGCTTGCTCCGCCTTCAGGTAAGGCGTGATGTAGATGTCCGCAGCGGCCAGAAATTCCGTGAGCTCGCCCTGTGTCACGAAGCGATCGTGAAAGATGACGTTGGCGTCCACGCCCAGGCGCTGCGCGCGGCTCTCCAGCGAGAGGCGATAGGCCTCGCCGTGTTGGGCCTTCACATGCGGATGCGTCGCGCCGAGCACGATGTAAAGCGTGTCCGGGAATTTCTCGGCGATCTCCGGCAGCGCGTCGATCACGTTCTCGATGCCCTTGTCCGGCGAGAGCAGGCCAAAGGTCAGAATGACGGATTTGCCCTCGACGCCGAGCTGGTATTTGCTGCGCCTGGCGGGCGGAGATTTGGGGATCCCGTGCGGGATGAGATCGATCTTTTGTTCCGGGACGCGGTGGACGCTGCGCAGTAATTCCGCGCCGCGCGAGCTCATGACGACGATACGCTCTGAAAGCTCCGTCAGCTCATCCATCACGGCTCGATGCAGCGGGCCTGGCTCGGGCAGGATCGTGTGCAGCGTGGTCACGATCGGCATGCGCAGCTCGCGCAGTAGGGTGAGCACGTGCGCGCCGGCTTTTCCGCCGTAAATGCCGTATTCGTGCTGCACGCTGACCACGTCGACCGCGTTGACGTTGAGAAAGTCCGCAGCTCGCCGGTAGGAAGCGACGTCGCTTTCCGCGAGCTCGAAGCGAACGCGTTCCGAGTAAACGTGCGGCTCGCCGGGATCGTTCATGGCCAACACGAAGCAATCGATGTCCGGGAGCTCGGCGCTGATGGCCTGGCTCAGATCGGTCGTGAACGTGGCAATGCCGCAGCGACGCGGCAAGTAGTTGCCGAGCATCGCGATGGTGCGGACGGCGCCGCTGACATCTGCGGGTTCCAGCGAGGTCTGAGGCTCGTTGATTGGGCTCGACACTAGACCTGCGGCGGGCTCGACTTTTCCAAGCAATACATGCAGCGCGTTGCGGCGCGCATGATGCGCCGCTGACAGTGCGGACAAGCACGCCGCTCCGGCTCCGGTTCAGGCGCGATCAAGGGCACGAGTTTTTGCCACGAGCTCGCCAGCGTATCGGCCGTGGTCGCGTAGGTGCCGCCGAGGGCCTGCGCCGAAAGCTCCGAGACCTGAAGATCTACCGCGGCAATTGCCGTGCGAAGATTCACGCGCACGCGCTCGGCTGGTTCTAGCAAGGAGTCGTTCATCGAGAGATCCCTTCCGGGAATCCTCCAACTGCGGGATTCCGTTGTTCGTTCAGATCGTGAATTGCCGCACGAAACACGCACGAATGCGTGGCTGCGGCCAAAACCCAGCATAAGACTCGAGTGGAGGGCTACAGCGACGCTCGCGACCTAGCCCGACCCCGCACCGTACGCTTCATCCCCGCAAAGGTCAAAGGCTCGCTCTTTTCCGACCTTGCGCGCTTGGGTTATCGGTAACGTTCACGTTTACGTGGCTCGATCGGAACGCTGCTTGACAGGTCGGCAAAGGGAGCCAGTCTGCAAGGATGAGCGAGCTCTCGACTGCTGATGGAAGAAACATCTGCTCGCTTCAAGGTTTGCGAATCTCGCACGCCTCCAGCGCGGAAGGCGCCTCGTTCACGGCGTTTCTTTCTCGGGCCGCCGCGCTGAAGCTGAGCGCGGACATCCCCCCCGCGCCGATCCTCGATTCGGATGACGGCACTCGGTATCGCGCGACGATCCACGCCGTGACGGTCGACAAAAACTCGCCAGGCTCTGCGCTGGCCTCGATCCGTGGGACCGTGCTGCAGCTCATTTGAGCGCTCATGCTAGGGCCGCCGCGTCTGATCGAGTTGCGGACGGATGATCGCGAGCTGCTTCTACGAGAGCTGACGGTCGCCGACGCCGACGACTACTACGCGCTCGTCGATCGAAATCGCGAGCATTTGACCCAGTTTGGCAACTATCAGGAGGAAGGCGTTGCGACGCTGGAGTGGGTGAAAGTTTCGCTTTCGCGCTCGGCCGCGGGGCTCCGCTTCGGGATTTGGCACTGCGGCGCGCTCGTGGGTCGCGCCGAGCTCGCTCCGAAGCTGCCTGGGCACTACGGTCTCGGGTATTGGTTGGGGCGCGAGCACGTCGGGCGCGGCGTCATGACGACGACGGTGTCCCGCTTGCTGACGCACGCGCGCGAAACTCTCGAAGCCGTCGCGTTCTTCGCCGGCGTCACTCACGGCAATGCCAAGAGCGTGGCGGTGCTTCTTCGTCTCGGATTCGTGGCCGCGGTCACGCGCGCCGACCACACGGTATTTGCTCTAGCACCGTGAGATGGGTGACGAGCGCGCTCTCGCGCGGAGCACTAAGGGATCGTCCACACGTAGGCGACGACGGTGTCGATGGTACCGCCGTTGCCCTTGAACGAAGCAATCTCACTGCTATTCGTGGTGTAATACGACGAAGGCGAGGCGCCCAAACGGTGCAGCCCGACGGCACCGCAGCCTGGACCGGATGCGGCATAGCCGAGGATGCCATTGTCCGTGAACATGCCGTTGTTGCCTTGACCTTCACAGATCTCGCTGAGCGTCAGCAGATGATGAGTGACGTTGCTCGAGTCGAGGTAAGTACACAAATGCAGGGGGACGAGCAGAGGCGTCCCGGTCGCGTACACGAAGAACTGACCGTATTGCTTGTTCGGACTGGAGCTAGCCACGATGTCTGCGGGATCCGTGGAAAACTGGAAGTCGGCGTTCGACGCGCCCGCGCGGTCCACTGG
>DATHOI010000439.1:0-8389 GCA_035485095.1 Polyangiaceae bacterium
CAGCTGCTCGATTAATTCGGGCAATGCGGCGAGGCCGCCGCGTGCGAGTAGCGACACGCGCTCCAAACGCTCGTGCTCGCTCGCTCGCTGGCCTGCCATTCCGCTGCTCATGTGGGCTCGGACGCCGAATGCGGCGCGCTACTGGCGAGCGACGTACCGAGCGCGGCGATCGTTTCTGCTTGGCTCAGGTTGGCCGCGCGAACTCGTCCGATTTGCGCGGACAGGCTCTCCATTTCGCGACCAAAGACGGCCACGCCTTTGGCCTGGATGGCAGATGCGCTGACGGTCTCGCGGACGCGCCCGCGCATATCGCTCACGGCGGTCGCGATCTGTTCGCTGGCTCGAGTCTGCTCGCCATTGCCTTTGCGCACCGCCGCCAGGGACGCGCCTTGCTTCAACGCAGTGTCGGCCAATGCGCTCACGGCGTCATTCTGTTCTTCCAACGCGCGCGCGGTTTGACGCGCAATTTTGCGCACTTCTTCAGCGCTCTTGGCGATCGACATGGCGACTTTGCTCTGCTCGCTCGTGGCGCGGGTCACTTCAGCTGCGGAGGTCGCGACCTGGCGAGCTGCGGCCTCGACTTCTTTGCCGGCTTTTGCTTGTTCGAGCAGGCCCTTGGCGTTCTGCTGAGCGTCTTTGCGCGCGCCGTCCATCGCGCGTGCGATCTCTGCGGCTCCTTTCGATTGCTCGCTCAAACCGACCAGCGTGCGCTCCGTGGCCGCGCGCACCTCCGCGCTCTGGCTGGCAATGATCTTCACTTGCGCGCTTTGTTCGCCGAGCGCGGTCATCGTGGCGTCGGTTTGGGCCCGCATTTGCACGACGACTTTGGACAGCTCGGACGCCGCGGCGGCTTGCTCGGCGGCGCCGATCGACACTTGCTTTGCGCTCAGGGCCAATTGCTCGTTTGCGCGCACGATGTCCCGGAGCGCGCGCGCCTGCTCTGCCGACGCGAGCGTGGTCTGTTTGGCCATTTGCCGCATCTCTCCGGCGCTTTTGGCTAAATCCGTGGTCGCTTTGGCTTGCTCGCCGGCAGCGGTAGCGATGAAGCGTGACTGTTCACGAACTTTACTCGCTGACTCCGTGAGGGACTTTACGATGCTGACTTGCTCATTGGCGTTGTTCGATGCCTCACGGACGGATTGCCCGAGCTCTTGAATGCCGCCCAGAATTGCGCTGAGCGCGCGCTCGGCGTCCGTAGCCAGAGAGGCGCCGTCGGTCGCGACGCGTTCGCCGTCGTGAGTGGCAGCAAGCGCTTCGCGCGCGGTGTTTTGCAAGGCGCGAATGATCTTGGCGATGTCCGAGCTGGCCGTCGCGGCGCGATCGGCGAGCGCGCGGATCTCTTCGGCGACGACCGCAAAGCCGCGGCCGTGCTCGCCCGCGCGTGCAGCCTCGATGCTCGCATTCAGAGACAGCAAGTTGGTGCGGTCGGCGATGAGGTTGATGGTCTGCACGAAATCCCCAATTTCGTCGACCTTTTGCCCCATTTCCTTCATGACTCCCGCGGACGACGTGATCGAGACCCGGATTTTGGCGAGCCCCTCGATCGATTTGCCGACCGTGGCACCTCCCTCGCGAGCCAAGATCGTGACGCGCTCGCCGACCGCGCGCGCTTCGTCGCACACCCGCGCGATGCGGCGCGTCGAGCTCTCGACTTGGGTCGTGGCAGTCGCGCTCGTCTCGCCGAGCCGCGCGATGTCCTCGGCTGCGCGAGAGACCGATTGGGCAGACCTGGCCAGCTCCTCGATCGTGCTCGCGTTCTCTTCCACTACGCGTGAGTTCTTTTCGGAGGTGGCCGCGACTTCCTCCACCGAGGCTGCGACTTCCGTAACCGTCGCGGCGTTCTCGGCGCTGGCAGCTTCGAGGGCTTTGGCGTTGTTGGCTGCTGACGCCGCCGAGCGAGCGACCTGCTCGGTAGTCGTGGCTGTTTCCAGGACCGAAGTCGCGAGATCTTGCCCGCGCGCGCTCACGTCTGCGACGCCCTTGGCGACGGCGTTCGTGCTGCTCGACACAGAAGCGATGCGCGTGGTCACGTCGCGCGAGTCCACGACCAGGCGTTCGATGCCCTTGGCCATCTGTTCGCAGGTCGCGCCCACTTCTGCGATCACGGACGCAGTGCTCTCGCCGCGCGCGGAAATGTTGGTCAGCCCGGCTGACATTTCGGTCGACGAGGCCAGCAATTGTTCGCTCGCAGCGGCCAAATCCTGAGCGTTGGAGGTGACGCCGCGGATCGAACGCGAGGACTCTTCGATCGCCGCAGCCGTGCTGTCGGCAGATTCGGCCAGCAATTGGGTGTCCTTTTTCACCGCGCCAATCGAACCTGCGACTTCGCGCAATGCGGCGCTCGATTCTTCGACGCCAGCGAGGACGGTCTGGGCAAGCTCATTCAAGCTCTGCTGCCCCTTGACCATCTTCTCGGTCATGGCGCCGGTCTCTTCGATGGACGCGGCGATCGACTCGGTGGCGGCGTTGATCTGCTCGCCCAGCGCTGCGCGCTCGTTGCCGGCGGCGGCTAGCCGCTGCGCGGCTTCTTCGATCGTGCGCACATCCCCAGCGGTCGCGCGCAGCGACTGAGCGACCGCTTCAACCTGGGAGCGCCGGGCGTCGTTTTGAGCCGTCGTCGTCGAGGCGGGCGAGTGGTTCGTGGTCATGGCTGTTTTCACCTAGAATTTTTTGAAGATCGACGAGTAAGAGCAGACGCGGTCCGAGCGCGTGGACGGCGCGTACGAAGCCCGAAGAGCGCTCGCTCACCACGGCGGGAGCTGGCTGGTGTTTCTCGAGGTCCAACTGCAAGACTTCACGCGCGCTGTCGACGCGCAGCGCGACCACGCGCGACCCCGATTCTGTCACGACGATGCGCGTGTCGAGCGTCATGTCCGCGGGTGGCAGACCAAAACGAGCTCGCAGATCGATCACGGGCACGACCAACCCGCGCACCGTGACGATGCCAGCGACGTACGCGGGGACGCCGGGCACGTGGGTTGCACCGGAGAAGGTCTCCATCTGCAACACGGTGTCGACGGGCAACGCGTACTCGGTGCCCGCCAAGCTGAACACGACATGCAGTGTCATCGCGGTACCCCGAGGAGTTTCGAGCTACCGGTCAGGCTCGCGCTCAGCGCGACCAAATCGAGCACCAACGTTGGCCGACCGTCGCCCAGATCCGTGGCGCCAGCCACACCAGGCGCGCGAACTAGCGCGTCATTCACCGGGCGAATCACCACCTCTTGCTGACCCAGCATGCGATCGACGGCAAAGGCGACGGGTAAGCCTGCGCGGCGCACGATGATGGCCTTCGAATTCGCACGTTTCTCGGTCTTCATGTGGAACACGTGTGCCAGCTGAATCATGGGCACCGCGACGCCGCGTCTGGACAGGATGTCGACAGGCGGGCTGCCGTCGTCGTTGGCGGGGATTTGCACCAAGCGCGACGCATCCACCTCTACTATTTCGTCGACCATGCCGACCGGCACGACGAACCGCTGTTCGGCGCACTCGAACGAGAAGGCATCGACGATCGAGATCGTGAGCGGCACGCGTAGCGTGAAAGTCGTGCCCTTGCCGAGCTCGCTGTGCAATTCGAGCTCACCGCCGAGCTCGTCCACGACGGTGCGTTTCACGATCTCCATGCCCATGCCGCGACCGCTCGTGGTGGTCGCGATCTCGCGCGTGGAAAGTCCGGGAATACACAATAAATCGAGTAAACCCGGGTTGTCGTCCGGGCTGGGGCGGCCGGCCTTGCGCGCCACCGCGGCGCGATCGATACCGCGGCCGTCGTCAGTCACGGTCAGCTCGAGCCGAGTATTGGAGCGCGCGCTGCACGTGATGCGCACCAGACCTTCTTCCGATTTTCCGCGCCGCACGCGTTCGTCCGGGCTCTCGATCGCGTGATCGACGGCGTTTCTTACCAAATGCACGATCACCGGGAAGAGCCGCTCGGAGACGGATTTGTCGAGCTCCGCGCTGCCGCCTTCGAGCTCCAAGCGCACGCTGCGGTTCGTCGCGCGCTGCAAGCCACGCACTAGGAGCGGGACGCGTTCGAGCAGCTCGCTCACCGGTACCATGCGCACGCGCACGATCGCGGCGCGCAAGTCGCGCAATTGGCGCGCGTTGTCAGCCATGATTTCGGCGATCTCACGGGTGTTGACGCCGCGTTCGGCGAGCGCCGCGACTGCTCGCGCCAAGCGAAAGCGGGTCACGATCAGTGAGGACAAGCCCTCCATCGCGTCATCTAAACGGCTCACATCGACGCGCACGACGCCGCGCCGTGTTTGGCCGTCGAAGAGCTCCTCGTCGGGAGCTAGGCCAATGTCGGGCTCGGGCAGGACGGACGCCTCGACTGGCGTCACGAGGCCGGGCAATTCAGGCTGAATGCTGCGAAGCGCGGACGAGTCCAGCCCGACCCTCGTGAGCAAGGCCTGATCCGAGGCACGAGTCAGCACGATCAGCACGAAGGACAACCCACCGGGCGCTTGAGGGTTGACGGGTACCGCGCGCGGCAAGACGCGCACGATTTCCGCTACGGTCGAGAGCCGTTCACGCACGGAGTTGATCGACAAGCCTGCATTCGCCCGGGCAGGGGAGGGACTGAACTCCACGCACAGCGCCCGCGCACCTGCGGCAATGCCGCGAAAGATCTGGTCGACCTCGAAAGGCGCCAGCTTCTTGAGCATTGCGGGGTCGAGATCGAGCACCGGGAGCGCGGCCGGGACTGAACGCGCTGCGGCTAGGCCGAGCGAATCGAGCATGGCCAAGAGCTCGTCAGAGGGTGCGGCCGCGCCGTCACCGCGACCGAGCGCTGACACGCGTTGCTCGATCGCGCGCACACCTTCGAGCAGCGCGTCGATCGCATCAGCGGGCAATGCGCCGCCGGAACGATCGAAATCCCGCAGGAAGGTTTCCATGCGGTGCGCGATGGCGACAATCGGCTCCACCCCCACCATGGCCGACAAGCCTTTGATGGTGTGCAGCGAGCGAAATGTCTCGCGCACGGCACGCGGATTGGTCTCACCGCCGCGCTGGCTGGTCTCGATCGCCAAAAGTTGCGTGTTCGCGACCGTTAAATGCTCTTCGGCCTCGAGCAAAAACGCTGCGATGAATTCTTTGAGATCGGCGGTAGCGGTCACGCGACGGACTCCGCGCCCTCGGGAAGGATTGCGCGGACTTCGGCGATGATCGAATCAGGCGTGAAAGGTTTGGCCAGAAAGCTGGTGGCCCCGGCTTGCAGCACGCGTTCGCGCGACTGGTCGTCCCCGCGGGTGGTCACGATCAAGACCGGCAAACTGCGCAGGGTGTCCTGCGCGCGTACGAACTCCAGCACTTCGATGCCGCCGATGTCCGGCATATTGAGGTCCAGCACCATCAGCTCGAAGCTCGACAGCGAGAGCCGCTCGATGGCCTCCAGGCCGCTCGAAGCGTGCACGAAGCTGGTGTCCGGAATGGCACGCAAACACGCGACAATCATGTCACGCATCACCTTGCTGTCGTCCACCACCAGTATCGCAGGCATGCGTGTAACCTCGCTGCAGGCTATGGCGCGATGCGGAGCCGGTCAAGGTGCCGGTTCCAGGCATTCCCACAAATGATCGGCAATTCGTGCGATCGAGTCCGCCGCTGAGGCCGAATGCCACGCTTGCGATCGTGTCACCGAGCAGTAAGGAGTGCAGCGGCGCCGTGGTTTGGTCTATCGTGCCACGCGCCGCGATTTCCTGAGCCGAGGCGGCTCTCCGAACCTCAATGAACGTCAAGGACCGTCCGTCGTCTCCAGGCTCCGCCGAGCGTCCTACGGTTTGGGTCGTTGATGACAGCCCACTCGAAACCGAGATGGCGCGACGGCTACTCATCGATCGCTACGACGTGGAGGTGTTCTCCGATGGCCCCCCATTGCTGGAGCGGATTGCGAGCGGCGTGCGCCCAGACTTGCTCGTGCTCGACTGGCACATGCCCGAGATGTCAGGGCTCGAAGTGTGCCGTTTTCTGCGGCAAGCACATGACGAAGCGAGCTTGCCCATCTTGGTGCTCACCGCGACCGGCGGTCACGATGATCTGCTCGAAGGGCTCGCCGCCGGCGCCAATGATTTCTATACCAAGGCCTTCGATCCCGCTGAATTTCTGGCGCGTGTCGGCACGTTGGTGCGTGCGAAGTTCCTGCACGACAGCCTGAAGCGCACCGAGCTTGCCACGCGTCGTGCCCGCGAAACGGCGGAGGAGGCCAACCGAGCCAAGGACGTGTTCCTCGCGACCGTCTCGCATGAGCTGCGCACGCCGCTCAATTCTATTTTGGGCTGGGCGCGTTTGCTGGGCGAAAGCTCGCTCGATGAAGAGACGCTTCGCCGCGGCATCGCGACGATCCAGCGCAATGCCCAGATTCAGGTGCAGCTGATTGAAGACATCCTCGATATTACGCGGGTCATTTCCGGTAAATTGCACCTCGAGCTCGCCTCGCTCGATTTCGGCGCCATCGTTCGATCCGCGTTCGATGCAGTGAAGCCGGCCGCGGATGCCAAACAACTAGCCATTGATTTGGTCATCGAGGAGAGCGCGCTTCGCATGCGCGGTGACTTCGATCGCTTGCAGCAAGCGGTCGGCAACTTGTTGACGAATGCCGTGAAATTCACGCCCGCAGGCGGCAAAATCCGGATCGACCTACGCGCGGCGCCGGGCGAGCTGCGGCTTCGCATCAGTGACTCGGGCAAAGGGATTGCTCCGCAGTTCCTCCCGCACGTGTTCGATCGCTTTCGGCAGGAGGATGACGCCGCGACGCGCCGCCATTCAGGGCTCGGTTTGGGGCTCGCTCTGGTGCGCCATATCGTGGCGGCTCATGGCGGCTCAGTGAGCGCCGAGAGTGAGGGTGAGGGTCGTGGATCCACGTTCACGCTCGTCGTGCCGCGAGCGGATCTCCCTCGCTCACAGGTCGGTGAGAGCGATCGGCCGAGCCCGCCGCCGTCCAACGTGGTGCATAACTTGCCCGTGGGGCGCCTCGCTCAGTTGCAGGTGCTGGTCGTCGAAGACGACGAGGACGCTCGCGATCTGCTGGTCACCGTTCTGGCCAAGCAAGGCGCAAAGGTCGAAGAAGCGGGCAGCGTCGCCGAAGCGCTGGTGCGCTTGTCGAGCACGGTCCCGGACGTGCTACTGAGCGACATCGGCCTTCCAATCGACGACGGCTATGAATTGATCCGTGCGGTGCGCGCGCTTGGGCTCTCGCCCGAACGGCTGCCCGCGATTGCTCTGACGGCGTATGCCCGTCGTGAAGATCGGCGCCTGGCCTTGCAGGCTGGGTTTCAAGCTCACGTCGCGAAACCGGTGGAGCCCGCAGAGCTGATCAATGTCGTCGCGGACGCGGCGCGCGCTGCCCGAGCCTCGCGCGGCGCCTGAGTCGCGACACGCTAACGGCGCTGCGCGAAAATCGAGGTCTCGAAATTGGCCAATAAGTCAGCGGCGTCATCGTAGATCGCCAGCGCGCGGCGCAATGCGCTGTCCGGGTGACCCCCGGAGCGCAGCGCGATGGCGCCGACGCCGGCTCGGCTCGCGGCGAGCATGTCATGGGGTGTGTCTCCGAGCAGTACGGCTTCCGCCGGTGCGCACTCGGCTTTGTGTAGCGCCACCTGCACGATATCCGGATCGGGCTTCGAGCGTTGCGCGTCGTCTGCCGAGGTCTCGTGCTGCACCAAGGCCAATGCGCCGCAGAGCTGTAGCAGTGAGGTCAGCTCATCGCGCTTGGCCGAGCTCGCGACGATCAGACGGAGGCCTGCGCCGCTCAGTCGCCTGAGCAACGCCTCGGCCTTGGGGAATGCGCGCACATTCGGTAAATACACGCGTCGGAACAGCGCCGCGCGTTCCACCGAAAGGCGTTTGCCTTCGTGCGAATCGACCTCGAGCCCAGCGACCTGCGGGAGGAGCTTGTCCCCTCCTTCACCGATCAACTCGCGCACGCGCTCGAAGCTCGTCGAATAACCGTTGCGCTCGAAGACCTCGAGCCAGGCTTGCGCATGCGCGTCATTGCTATCGACGAGGGTCCCGTCGACGTCGAGCAGCACCGCTTTCAGGGCTTTCATGCGAGCTTCAGCGCCGCGTGGACTCTGCCCGGCCAAAGAGCGCTCGCAGCTCAGCCTTGGCTCGCTCGAGAATGCGTTTTCGCCCCGCAGTGAGCTGCTTTCCGCCGCGGTTGACGTAGAAATTCAGCATCGACATGGCCGACTGATAGGGCGAGGCTTTTCTGCGTCTGCTCTGCTCTGCGGAGCGCTTGAGCGAGCTTGCGATGACCTTCGCGCTGCGGCTCTTGAACACGCCTGATTCCAGATCGAGCGCATCGCTCGTGTCGTTCACGTGCTTCGACCAGCGGTTGACGGTTTTACTGCGAGCCGACGGGCGCGCAGCTCGGGTGCCTGACGTG
>DATHOI010000440.1:0-6858 GCA_035485095.1 Polyangiaceae bacterium
GCGGAAGATGAGCGGAAGTCCGGAGAATTGCCCACTGAAGCGTTTGCCCAGCTTCTCGTTCAAGACCTCCTTGAGCGTCCCGTCGCACCAGCTTAACGTTCCCGAGTGGAACGCTCGCCTCGCTGGCAACATGCGCGAGCGTCGTGCGCTGGAAGCCCTGACGGTGGAGAAGCCTCGCCGCTGCCGCGACGAGTTCGCTCCGCTTTTTCAAGAACGCAAACGCACTCGGCATGTGAGTCAGCTAACTAAGTGAGTCGCGCCGAGGTGACAACGGCGTCGAGCGTCACTAGGCCCCGCTGAGACTCATGCCACCATCGATGCCAAGCACTTGCCCGGTCACCCACGTGACGCTGGGGTCGGCGATCGCAACGATCCACTGCGCGATCTCGCGGCTGGTTGCCATGCGACCGAGCGGCACCTGCTTCAGGATCGCCTGCTTTATTTGGGGGAGGGCCTCGGGGGGCGCTCCCAGCTTGCCAAGGCCTGGCGTCTCGGTTGCGCCGGGCGCAATCGCGTTCACGCGTACGCCATGGGGCGCGAGCTCGAGTGCCCATGAGCGTGTCAGTGACTCGATCGCTGCCTTCGTTGCGCCGTAATGAGCAGCTCCCGGCGACGGCTTGTGACCGGCGGTGCTGCTGATGTTGACGATGGATCCCTTGCTCGCCTTGAGCGAGGCCAGCGCTGCTCGCGTTACGAAAGTGGTCCCCAGGACGTTTACCTCGAACTGTGGTCGGATCACCTCGCCGGCCGAGAGCTCCAGCGGCACGAAGGTGCCGACTCCCGCATTGTTCACCACGACATCGAGCCGACCGGCTTCGCGGACGACACCTTCGACGCCCTCCGTGGCCTGCTCCTCGTCCGCGACGTCGGCGAGGATCCAATGAATCGTTGGGTGTTTTTCGGACGCGATTGCAACCGCGTCCTCGCGTCGCGCGAATCCGTAGACGCGCGCTCCCGCCTCCTGAAAAGCCACTGCAGCGGCCTCGCCGATGCCCGAATTGGCCCCCGTAACAATGACGACCCTCCCCTCAAATGCTCTGTTCATAGTTCGCTCCTTGGTCCTCTGTTTCTCCGTGCTCTGGAGGGGAACATGCACCCGGTCACGCAGCTTCGGAACGTGTCGGGCTCGAATAACACTTATTCGCGGCGCTGATGAATGCGGATCGCACTGGCCGGCTCGGAGACACCCGATCTTCGCGCGGCGTGCAACCACTCGACCGGCGCCTTGACCGCGCGTCACTCGTTGAGCGCTTCAGGCGCATGAAGAGATCACTTCGAGAACTTCGGGGCGAGCAGGCTCACCTGCTCGATCTTCGGCGGCTCGGCAAGGAGCTCGCCCGCCTTGGCCATGAGCGCAACGGCGATCGGTCCGCTGATCCCGCCAGTGGCGCAATCTCTACGATCGATGTCGTTTCGGACGCGCCGCAGGTGGTAGCTTCCATGCATGCATGTCTCCGTGCTCGTGGTCGATGCATGTTCGACAGCGGCCTATCGGTGGGACTCGACACGCTGGCGACGGCGAACGATCTGTCCGACGACAGCCGATCGAGGCGTGGCGTGACGTCGCCGACGCTCGGCGCCTGACGGCCACGTTCGTGCTCGCATCATCGGGCATCCTCGACGGGGGGGAACGCGACGACGACGTGGTGGCTCTCTCCAATCTTTCGCGAGCGCTTCCCGCGCGTCGCGCTCGACGACTCGCAGATGATCGTGGAGTCGGGGCGCGTCGTCACTTGAAGGGGTTCACGTTGGCGGAAGCCGCGAAGCATGTCGGCACGAGCGAGCGTCGCATTCGCACCGTGCTGGGAGGACCCCGCTGTCTTATGTCCAGGATCTGCGAGTGGAGCTGGCGGTCCTTCGGTTGCGCACGACGAAGGAGTCCGTCGAGCAGATCGCCGCAGCGGTAGGCTACAGCGATGGGGTGACGTTGCGCACGCTCTTTCGAAGAAAGACGGGCCACGGACTGAGGAGCCTATGGCAGTGCAGGCGTGATGACGTACGAGCCTCTGCGCAGACCCCGAGCCCTCAACCGCTGATGCGTTCCCCTCGGCTCCTCGCGGCCAGCAACTCCCGAAATTCGGCAGACATGAAATCCGCAAATGCACGCGCCGACGGCTTTGCCGCTCGACCGGCGGGTAGCACGACGTTGATATCTGCCGAGCCCATCTCCCAATCGGGAAGCACGCGCACCAGTCGGCCCGCATCCAATTCGTTCATCACTGCGAGCTCCCCGGTTGAGAGAATGCCGAGCCCAACGACGGCCGCCGCTGCCGCGGCGTCCGATCCATTCAGGATGAACCGTCCTCGGACGCGCGCAAAGCTGGCCTTTCCTTTGCGCCGGAAGGTCCATCCCTCCGTGACTCGACCGGCAGGGCCGAGGATGATTGTGTGCTCCGCCAGGTCGGTGGGAACCTTTGGAACTCCGGTCCGGGCCAGATACGCGGGCGCTGCCACGACAATGCGACGCACGGTGCCGATCTTGATTGCGACAGCCGACGAGTCGTTGAGAACGCCGATGCGCAAAGCGAGGTCGACGGACTCGCCGACGAGATCCTGCCGATCATCGTTGAGCGTGAATTCGACCCGCAAATCCGGGTGCCGATCCGTAAAGCGCGCCAGACGCGGGAGGACAGCCCGTACCGCGAATGCGGAGGACGTCGCGATACGGAGCAGCCCGCGAAGCTCGTCCGTCCCCCGCGCTGCGTGGTCTGCTTCATCAAGGGCCGCCAGGATGGGCTCGATCCGAGAGAGGTAGTCCGAGCCCGCCTCTGTGAGGGTGACGGCTCGCGTGGTTCGGACGAGAAGAGCGACGCCGATGCGCTTTTCAAGCGCGGCGACGATCCGCGATACCGTGGGCTGCGAAACGCCCATCTCCCGACCAGCGATCGAGAAGCTCCCGCTCCTCGCGACGCGAGCGAAGAGCTGCAGGGAGAGAAACCTGTCGTTCATTCAAAAACTGCATCGAAGATAGTCATTTTTTCGGCTTAGTGCGACTTTCTGAATGAACAATGCTCGCACCGTCACCGCCGCTGCGGCCGATCTGGCCGCGAAGCTCGAGAGAAAGGACTCCTTCCGGAGCATCAACGCTGATCCGGCCCCATGACACCCCCTCTTTGCTGCCTACGCGCGCTCGGCAGCTTGGCGTGTGCAACGACCTCACAATGGACGCGCCCGGCAACCTCTACGTCACCAACTCGTTCTTCGGTATCGATCGACTCGCGACCGGCACCGCGGCAACCGATCCGCTCACCGACTCAAGGCAACTTCGGCGTCGACGGCATTGCCATCGACGGCAGCAACGTCTTTACCAACGTCGACAAGGTCCCGACGGTCAGATCAGGTCGCCTCCTCGACGTCGACAAGGCGCCTGTGAATGTCCCCTTCCTCGTCGAGCGAGTCCCCGTCCTCTGACCAACTTCGCCGCCAGGGTCGCCGCTTGGATCGCGGCCACGCCGACGCCAGGAGCTTGTTGATCTATGGCCCATCGACCCATCGGAAACGCACCGACCAGTTCCCGAACAGTTGTGATCACCGGAGGCAACACCGGTCTGGGCCTTGCCTGCGCGAAAGCGATTCTGGAGTCACCGCACGGAGCGCCTTGGCACGTCGTCGTCGCCTGTCGAGATGAAGGCCGCGCCCGGATCGCAGTCGATCAGCTGGGTAGTGGCGACAAGGTGGGCCAAGTGGAGGCGATGGCACTCGACGTGGCATCGCTCGCGTCGGTCCGCGCTTTCGCAGCCGAGCTGACCAATAGACTGAGCAACGGGACATGCCGCCGCTGCATGCGGTGGTGTGCAACGCCGGCGTGAATCCTCTCGGGACCAAAACGATTACAGCCGACGGCTTCGAATCGACGTTCGCCATCAACCACCTCGGTCACTTTCTGCTCATCAACGAACTGTTGCCCGAGCTTAAGGCCCCGGGCCGCATTGTCGTCGTCGCCAGTGGTGTTCACGATCCGGCGCAGAAGTCTGGGGTGCCTGCGCCTGCCTGGAATGATCCGGCTGCCCTGGCGAGGCGCTTGGCCACGGTGTTCTCGTGTCGCACCATCAAATGCAGGGCGCGCGCGCCGTACTCGCGCGCCAGCGCTTCCACCGCGCTTAGAGCACCGCCCCCGTTGCCGCGTCCGCGTGCGATGGGGATCAGGAACAGCTCCGTCAGGAAAGCGTCGCGCCCGTCCCATTCGAGATCGTAGCCCCAGGTCACGACGAAATAGCCGAGCGTCTCATCGTCGCTGTCGAGCAACGCGATCGCGCCGAGCTCGCGATCGCGAAGCAGAGTGCGCAATGCTCGCTCCTTGGCACTCGCGTCCCCAAGGAGTGCCAAGGAGCACATTGAACGGTTCCATCATGCTGAGCAGCAGAGGTACATCGGCCTCGCTGGCGATCCTCGAGCGTACGGCAGACATGAACGTTGGTACGCGCTAACGACCTTTCGGTTACTGAAGGGTCGTTAGCGCGCACAGGTGTTCCGCGCACTAAAACTACTGCAATCGACCGCGCAGGCGACGTGAGCGCGAGGTTCACGCCAGCCATCAACGGCGCGAGACACCCGATCTGCGCTGATCGCCGGCTTGCTCGTCAGCCTCCGCACGCACGGCGGCTTTCAAATAGACTTCGGCTATGTCGGATTCACCGAGCATGCCCAGCACGCGGTTATCTGCGGAAACAACGGGAATCTCATGGAGCTCGCTGTGAATCATGGCCTCCGAAGCCGTCCGCAGGTCGTCATCGGGTGTCACTGAGATGGGTGACTGCAGCAAGTCTGCCGCCAAAGTCCAATATGCAGCCGAGAGCTCCGCCGACAATCCGCGCAATGTGTTGGCCGTAACCAGGCCGATCAGGCGATCCTCGCTATCGAGTACGGGAAATACGTCCTGCTCGCTCGCGTGACTGGCGTGGCGAATCAGCTCGGACGCCGGTGTGTGCTTGAAAAAGCACACAGGCGCCACTCGGCTTTTCATCAGGTCTCGCACATGGATGGTGCGCAATACGTCGAGCAGGAGCGCGTCTCGATGGATGGGAGAATCACGTACAGTGGGCATCTGCGACGCGTAGAGCGATCGATTGCGCAGCGCCACGAACGCAATGCCCTGCGCTAACATCAACGGCACCAGCAAATCGTAGTTTCCGGCTAATTCGCAGACCAAGACCAGAGCACTCAGCGGCACATGCGCAATCCCGCCGTAGAACGTACCCATGCCAACCAGCGCAAACGCACCCGGCTGCAACCGTGGATCGTGCGTCAAGAGCTGCGCTGCGCGGCCGAACGCGCCGCCGAATAGGCCGCCAATCGCGAGCGACGGCGCAAAGTCTCCCGCGCTGCCGCCCGAACCAATAGTTAGCGAGGCGGCGAACAGTTTTGCGAGCGAGAGCGCCAAGAGCAGACCCACAGCAATCCAGCCCGCGGGCAGCCACGGTGAGCCTGAGATGGCCATCTGAACCGCGCCGTAGCCGCCGCCCAAAATGCCGAGCCCTTGCCCCGGTGCGTGCAAGTAATTGCCAACGAGGATGACCGCGGGTGTACAGAAAGCGCCGAGCGCGAGGCCGCCCGCAGCAGGGCGCATCCAATCGGGGATGGGTAAGTCGTCGAACAGATGGTGCACGCCTCGGTAAACGCGCACGAAGCCCGCCGCGAGCGCTGCGATCAAGAGTGCCAACAGCCCGAACAGCGGCAATTGCGTGGGCACGAAAGGAAAGCGCGGTACGCGCGCGAACAGTGTGCTCTCGCCGAAGATAGAGATGATGACCGAGTAAGAGACGACGCTGGCCAGCACCGCCGGGATCAGCGCCTCCGACTCGAATCCATCCTTGTACAGCACCTCTACCGCCAGTAATGCGGAGCCGAGCGGACAGCGAAAGACCGCGGACATGCCCGCGCCGACACCTGCGACCATGAGTACGCGACGTTCGCGCGGGGTGGCGCGCAGCCAGCGCCCGACGAGACCGCCGAGCGCCCCACCAATTTGCATGGTCGGCCCTTCGCGCCCGCCCGCGCCGCCCGTACCCAGCGTGAACATCGACGCGAGCGCCTTTACCCAGATCACTCGCCGCCGAATCAGTCCGCCGCGGTGGTGAAAGGCCTCGATCATCGCATCCCCTCCACCGCCCCTTGTTTCGGGAGCGAGGCGGCAGATGAGCCCGCACGCAAGTCCACCAAGCGCGGGCAACACCATCAAGAGCCACGGGCGGAACAGATGCGCGCCTTCACCCGCTGCAAACGTCTCACCATCGGCCCGCAATGGGACGTAGCCCGCCAGCTCTTCCAACACGCCGCGCTGAAAATATTCGAACCCCCCGAACAAAGCGGCGCCGACCAGACCCGCGGCGACCCCGACGAGGACGCCGTCGAACAAATTTCGGCCAACTACGCCGAGCTCGAGGCGCCGAGCCAGTGCCAGCGCAGCGCGAGCGATCGCTTGTTGTCGAAAGTTCGCGACTCGTCGAAGCGTCGAAGCAACGCGGGCAATGACGGGCATTCGGAGGAACTAGGCGTCCTTAAGCCCAGTTCCCGCCCGAAGCAAGGGGTCGATTGCAAAATCGTTTGAGCTAAAACGATCTTCAGCGAGCCAGAGCGTAGCAGTCTAGCTTGTGAGCTCGGTTGCCAAGGCCTTGAGCAGTCTTTCCGTAGCTTCTAGCTCGGTCTTGGAAACCTTGGAGAGTGTTCGGCGCACCGCTGCTTCAACGGTGCCCTTGGCGCGGGCATTGAATCGCTTGCCAGATGCGCTGAGCGTTAGAAGCGCTCGCCTCCCATCCGCCGGGTCGCGACGTCTGATAAGAAATCCGGCAAGCTCGAGACGGTACAGGACTCCAGTGAGCGAGCTCGGATCCACATGCAAGATCTCGGCGACACTGCCCG
>DATHOI010000441.1:0-2953 GCA_035485095.1 Polyangiaceae bacterium
CGTGCAGGGTACTCTGGATCTGATCGCGGTCGCGGCGGATCTTGATTACACGCTTACCGCGACCGCGATGACTCCGAATCCGGGCCTTTCGTGGCAAAGCGTCGATCTGCAGGGACGCTGGCACGGCACGGTGAAAGCACCAGTCGCCGACGGACGCCTGTTGATAAAACAGCTGCACGTCCCTGGCGGGACAGAACTGGCGAACCTGGACGCGAACCTGACCGCGAAGGGCGGAATGTTGACCGCGCGCGCGGTCATCGCGGGACTCGTCATACCCGGGCCCCAGCCGAAGCTCTTTCAGGATGCCCCGCTGAACCTGGACGCTTCTGTCGACCTGGCCGACGCGAAACGACCGGTCGAGTTGAAAGCAACCCACCGCTTATTTGCCCTGCAGGGACATGCCACGACAGCAGACCCGCTGACCGCACAGCTCGATTTGCGCCTCCCGGACGTCGCCCCATTTGCGGCCCTGGGCGGCCAGAAAGTAAAAGGCGACGCCGACATCAAGGCGCAGATCACTCACGATACGAAGTCGACTCGCGTCACCGCTGACGCCAACGGCAACATCGATGGCGGCACGGCGAGTTGGGCGGGCCTCGTCCGAGGTGGCAACACGAGGCTGCAGCTCGCGGGTGCCATGACAGATGAGAAATTCACGATCGACCGGCTGCAACTGGAGGGTCGCGCCATCTCCCTCGCGGCAAACGGCAGCGCCGCACGATCCGCCACGCAGGATCTGGATCTGCGCCTCGACGCCGCACTTTCCGATCTGACGAAACTGTCTCCGGCACTCGTCGGCACCTTGAAGCTGTCGGGAAAGGTCAAAGGACCGAGCAACGACCTGAGCACCGTCGCAGATCTCACCTCGACTCTGTCGATCCACGGATCGCCCCAGGGAACGGTAACGGCTTCAGTGCGTGCGGATGGCTTACCAAAGACACCGCGTGGCACGATCGAAGCGCATGGCGACCTCGATGGCGCCCCACTCCACCTGGACGTGTCTCTCGAGCGCGCTAACGGCAATGTCGTGCATGCAATCATTCACCACGCCGACTGGAAGAGCGCGCGCATCGAAGGCGAAGTGACGAGCGGCATGGATTTCGCCCAAGCGCGCGGTAATTTGAAACTGGGCATGAGTCAGCTGAGCGATCTGAACCGGCTTCTCGGCAGCACTCTCCAAGGCAGCGTGTCAGGGGATGCGGCATTGACGCCCGTGTCAGGCCACTCGCACGCGCAAGTCCACCTACAGGCACAAAACGTCGTCACCGGCGGCGTGACGACAAACGCGAAGCTGACAGCGGCCGGAACGTTGGATGCCCTGGACGTGCAACTCGACGCGGAGTCACCGGACGTAGGCGGTGAGCCGGCAAGCGTCACGGCGGCGACGCAGTTGAACGCGAGTGCGCACGAGGTGCACCTCGCCCGCCTGGAGGCGAAATACCACGGCCAAACAGTGAAGTTGTTGTCGCCGGCGACAGTATCTTTCGCCGACGGGTTGTCGATCGGCAACCTGAAACTCGGCGCACAGCAGGCGGTGCTCGAAATCGACGGACGGGTCTCGCCGGTTCTGAACGTACGCGCATCGCTCAAACAGGTAAAGCCGGACCTCATCAATGCATTCGTGCCGGGGCTGCTGGCCTCGGGGACGATTCAGGCCAACGCGCAACTTCAGGGAACCACGGCGGCACCGACGGGCAAGGTGCATTTAGAAGCGGCCGGCCTTCGCGGGGCGAACGACGCCGCGCGCGGCCTTCCCGCTGTTGACATGCACGCTGACGCGCAACTCATGGCAGACACAGCGCAGGTCGATGCGAAACTGACCGCCGGCACCGCTTCACACCTGGCGCTGAACGGCAAAGCTCCGCTCGCCGCCGCGGGCGCGCTGGATCTGAAGCTCGCCGGGATTCTCGATGTTGGCCTGCTAAATCCATTACTGGAGGCCAGCGGGAAGCACGTGACGGGCGCGCTTACGGTCGATACGACGGTAACGGGCGCGGCGGCGGCGCCGGAGATCGGCGGCACCGTGAAACTGGCCAACGGCAGTGTGCGCGATTACACCCAGGGCATCAGTCTGACGGACATCACCGGTGAGTTCACCGGCAGCCATGGAACCTTGCAGATCCAGAGCCTCACGGCGAAGGCAGCCCCCGGCACGGTATCGATCACCGGCACGATCGGCGCATTGCAACCACGCATCCCCATAGACATCAAACTAACAGCGAAGAATGCGCAACCGATTGCGAGCAATATCATCACGGCGAACCTCGACGCGGACATTCATGTAAGCGGCACGGCCCGTGAGAAACTGGACGTGGATGGGACGCTGCGTGTGAATCGGGCCAACATTGAGATCCCAAGCGGTTTTCCGCCCGATGTCGCGGTGTTGGATGTGCGTCGCCCGGGGCAGGCGCCCCCACCCCGCCCCGAGAAACCGTTGGTCGTGAATCTGAAAGTCACAGTGGATGCGCCACGCCAGATCCTCGTAAAAGGCCGCGGACTGGATGCGGAGCTCGGTGGCCAGATTCAAATACGCGGCACCACCGAGACGCCCACCGTCGGCGGTGACTTCGAGCTGCAGCGAGGTACTTTCACGCTGGGCAGCAGCCAACTCACGTTCACCTACGGCACCGTGACATTCAACGGCGCGGGCCTCAAGAAGAAGATCGACCCGACGCTCGACTTCGTGGCACAAACACAGGTAGTGGATGTCACGGCGACCGTGAAAATTACGGGTCTCGCGGATGCGCCGAAGCTCGAGCTCAGCAGCACTCCCGATCTGCCGCAGGACGAGATCATGGCGCGGCTGTTGTTCGGCGAAAGCGCCTCACAGCTCACGGCGCTGCAGGTCGTTCAGATCGGCGCGGCCCTGGCGTCGCTAGGCGGCGGAGGGGGCGGCCTCAATCCGCTCACCAAAATTCAAAAGACACTGGGGCTCGACCGGCTCACCGTCGGT
>DATHOI010000442.1:0-2500 GCA_035485095.1 Polyangiaceae bacterium
TGGGGCTGACTTATGGCTCGCCGAGCGAGCTTGGGCCAAGCCTGTTCGAGCACGTGGAGTTCGGCGTGCTCGACGCGTCCGGGCTGAGCGCGCCGGCGCTCGCCAACCTCGGCGCGTTCTACGGCGCCACGGCGCTCAGCAGCGGCAGTCACCTGGCGTTGCTGAAGGACGTGACGAGCGCCGTCAGCCAGGACTACGCGGACCGCCAAAGCGACGGCCGCGTCACGCAGTACCGTTTGAGCTTCGCGGACATCGAGCCTGACGGCATTTGGGATGACGTTGAATTCGTGACGAGCAGCATCCGTCTGTCAGTGGCCTATTTGCTGCCTTAGTCGTTCGCCGGCTCAAGCCAGCGCGCGCTCGAGCCGTGCTTCCGCGTCCAGCACCGCTTGCGCAAAGGACGGGTCGACTGGCGACACCAGCGACACGACGTCCTCCGCTGATGCGCCGGCCTCGAGCGCCTCACGCGCCGCTGCAGAACCCGTCAACAGATCGAACGCGGGAACACTCGTCTCGAACTCGTAGGGCGTATGGCGAAACGCGAACGCCTCCGGCGCTTGCGCGCGCGCGAGCGCAATGAGCCGCAGATAGGTCGCCACTGGCCGGAACAAGTGCGAGCTCGTGACGTGCAGCATCACACCGCGACAGAGTTGTCCGGCGTGCTTCTCGAAGCTCGGGCGAAACGCGACCGGCCGCACTTGGACCCCTGGCGAACCAGAAGCGATCAACGCTTCGGCCAGCGCTTCTCCGTCCAAGAAAGGAGCGCCAACCAATTGGAATGGCGCGGTCGTCCCACGGCCCTCCGACAAGTTCGTGCCCTCGATCAAGCAGCCGCCCGGGTAAACGAGCGCGGTCTCGAGCGTCGGCATGTTCGGCGAAGGCATCACGAACGGGCGCCCCCAAGCCTCGGCCGTGCGGTAGCGCTCCCAGCCGAGCATTGGCACGACCGACAGCGCGCCGTCCGCACCGAGCGTCTTGCCATCTCGCTCCATGAACTGCGCCAAGAGCTCGCCAATGCTGAGCGCATGGCGAATCGGCAAGGCTTCGAGTCCGACGAACGACAGAAAGCCCTCCTGTTGTGGGCCTCCCTCGAGTGTGCTCGGGTCCCCTGAGATCGGGTTGGGACGGTCGAGCACCACCGTGTGAATGTTCGCCGCGCTGGCAGCGCGCGCAGCGAGCAGCGCTGTCCACGCATACGTGTAGTAGCGGCTACCCACGTCCGCGAGATCGATGAGCAGAAGATCGATCTCGGCGAGCTGCTCGGGCGTCGGGCTGAGCGCCTCTTTGGTCTTGCCGTACAGGCTGACGACCGGCGTCTGCCCTTCCTTGGCCTCGGAGCTCACGGCTTCCTCCGCCTGAGCAGTCGCGTCGAGGCCGTGCTCGGGCGCGAAGATCAAACGCGGCGAAGCGCCGAGCTCGTCGAGCACGCTGAGCAGGTGGCGGCCACGACGGTCGACCGCGGCTGCGTGCGTGAGCACGCCGATCCGGCTGCCACGCAAACGACGACGAAGGGCCGAGAGTTGGCCGTTGAACAGTTGATCGACTCCGCAAAGCATGGTCGGGATCCTTGTCCGGGGTGGGGCGGGGGCAGCCGCGCGGCGTCTCGAACGCCAGCCGCGTTTCCGAAGAGCGGCGAGATTCCGTATCAGATTCGCGGGGATGACGAAACTTGAGCCCGCAATCGCCCGCTATGCAGGAGTTGCAGGATCGGGGCTCGTAGGGTAGCATTTTTTGCACAGTGCGCCGCGTTCTAGTTGTCGATGACGAAGAAAATTTACGGTTAGTTCTGCGTACTCTGCTCAGGCGCCACGGCTACGAGGTCGAGACCGCCGAGAGCGGCGAAGAGGCGCTGGGCATGGTCGATTCGTTCGGCCCGGACGTGGTCTTGACCGACGTGCGCATGCCCAAAATGGGTGGGCTCGACCTGCTCACCACGCTCAAGGCCAAAGGCAACGAGGCCACGGTGATCGTGATGAGCGCGTACGGGAACATGGATCTCGCCCTGGAAGCGATGAAGGCCGGCGCGTACGACTACGTGCAGAAGCCCTTCAAGCCCGACGAGGTCGTGCTCGCGCTGCGCAAGGCCGAGGAGCGCGAGCTCTTGCGCCGGGAAAACCGGCAGCTCCGCGACGAGATTCGGAAAGAGCACCGCTTCGAGGACATCCTGGCCAAAAGCCAGAAGATGCAAGACATCTTCCGAACCATCACCAAGATCGCCGAGTACAAGACCACCGTCTTGGTCGCTGGCGAGAGCGGCGTGGGCAAAGAGCTCGTTGCGCGCGCCATCCATCACCGCAGCAACCGGCGCGGCGGCCCGTTCGTCGCCGTCAACTGCGGCGCGATTCCCGAGAATCTCTTGGAGAGCGAGCTCTTCGGGCACAAGAAGGGCGCCTTCACCGACGCCGTGCAAGATCGCCGCGGTCTGTTCGAGGAAGCCGACGGCGGGTCGTTGTTCTTGGACGAAATCGGCGAGCTGCCGCTCGCCCTACAAGTAAAGCTG
>DATHOI010000443.1:0-11900 GCA_035485095.1 Polyangiaceae bacterium
CACCGTCGCCGCACTTGGTTTTGTGGCAGACGCTCTTGCCGGCGGTCGTCACACAGGCAAACCCCGGTTCGAGCTTGCACGTCGAGCTGCAGCCGTCATTGGAGGTGACGTTGCCGTCATCACACTGCTCATTGCCCGCGACGATGCCGTCGCCGCACTTGAGCGCGACGCATTTGGCCCCCGCCGCCGGGCACTGCCAGCCGGGCTCGACAGCGCAGGTGGAGCTGCAACCGTCGCCGGAGGTCGTGTTGCCATCGTCACAGGTTTCACTGCCGGCGATCACGCCGTCCCCGCATTTTACGGTCGAAACGCAGGCGCCGCCGGTCGGCGGGCAGCTGAAGTTCGGCTCCGTGAGGCAAAGCGGACTGCAGCCGTCACCCGCGAGGGTGTTGCCGTCATCGCACGTCTCACCCAAGCTCGGGGTAACGATGCCGTCGCCACAGTAGGCGATCTTGGTGCACAGCTGGCCTGGGGTCGGGCAGGTGTAGCCGGGCTCGACCGTGGAGCAGTCCGCTGAGCAGCCGTCACCGCCGACGGTGTTGCCGTCGTCACAGGCTTCGTTCGGATTGCGCACGCCGTCACCGCAGGTGGCTTGTGTCGCTTTGCTGCACGGGCCGCCCGTGGCCGGGCAAGAATACCCGGCTTCTACCGTCGAACAATCTGCCGAGCAGCCGTCGCCACTGCTCGTGTTGCCGTCGTCACAGGCTTCACCGGGGTCGACGCGACCATTGCCGCACACCCAGATACTCACGCACGGTTGACCCTGGTCGAGACAGGCATAGCCGGGCTCGAGCTGGCAGGTCCCGGAGCAGCCGTCGCCCGGCACGGCGTTGCCGTCATCGCAGGTTTCGGACAAGTCTGCTTCGATGATGCCGTCACCGCAGTACTCGAGCTTCGAGCAGAGCTGTCCGGGCGTTGGGCACGTGAAGCCACTCTCGAGCTGACAGGTCGCGCTGCAGCCGTCGCCGCTGACCTTGTTGCCGTCGTCGCATTGCTCGCCGGAATTGACGGCTCCGTCGCCGCAAATGCCGCTATTGGTCTGGACGCACGGTTGGCCACCGGCGCCGCATGACCAGCCTGCCTCGACCGTGCACGTGGACGAGCAGCCGTCACCCGACGCGGTGTTGCCGTCGTCGCAGGCTCCGGTGCCCTCGATCTTGCCGTCGCCGCACACCATCTTGACGGTGTAGACGCAGGCCTGGCCCGCGGTCGGGCACTCGTACCCCGGCTCGATCGTGCACACGCCCGAGCAACCATCACCGGCCATGTCGTTGCCGTCGTCACATTGTTCGGGACTCTCGATGACGCCGTCTCCACACAGCGCCGTCGGGGCTGCGTCAGTGCAGTTGCCGCCGTCGCAGCCGATACTGCTGCTCCCGCCGCCACCGTCCAGATTCAAGGACACGCCCGAGCTGCCGCCAGCATCGCTCTGCGACGCCGACGCGTCGGCCGGCAGAAAGTCGTTCCCGCTCGAGGAAACTGAGGGGTTTCCACCGCAGCCGACCAGCACGAGCAGCGTCAGTGATCCGAGACCAAGGGTTGCGGCACGTAAGGATATACACATCGCTCAATCGCTCCGGGGCACTCCGCGAAAATCTTACGGAGACGCCAACCTTTCAAGTTACCGGAACGGCCACGACTCGCAATCGAATAACAGCCATGCTCCGCAAGAAGGAAAGTGGATGTAGCGACGTGTCTCATTCAGCTCGAGAGCTCGGGAGCGCGCAGATGCATGCGTGCACGCCGTTGCATGCGCGTTCGCGTTACACGCGTGTCCTACGTTGCGCTGCGATTGCGTTGCCAAACGCAACTGTCGATGCGTTGCTCGTGAGTCGAAACGCGCCGTCTGCGACAACGCGAACCGCGCGCAGCACGAGCGTGTAACGCGAGCACTCAAAGGAGTGATGCGTGCGCATGCGCGAGTGCAAGATCAGCAAGCCGCGGCGCGCCCCGAGTCACAATGCGCCACTGACATCGAGCCCGCGGAGCATTACAGTCCTCTTCATCGGAGCGGGGCAGTTCACGTAGCAATTGTCCACGGTGCGCCGCAAATTGCCCGTGGAGTCAGGTGTGCGGCACGGTGCGAGAGTCTGAGTCTCAATCGCCAGATAGCCACGACGCTCCGCATCACGCGGAGCGCGCTGTGTCGCTACGCGGCTGCTGCGCTCGCGGCGTGGGCGGTCTCGCAGATCTAAATTCGAAGTTTAAACTTAAACATCGAATCTTGTTTGCCGGAGGCGCCTTTTGCGCGCGGGCGTCCTTTGACGCCGGAGCGCGCCTCACATCGGGCGATAGTGGCTGGCGATGGTCGCGGCAACGGCTGCGGCGACTCCGAGCAGCGCTAGCAACGCGAATGTCCATTGCATGCGTCGGCGGCGGGCGGCGCCGTCGAACATTGCTACATCGAGCTCGTCGTTCCGCGAGAGGGTGGGCTGGAAGCGCGGCGCAGCAACGCCGGTTGGCACCGAGTAAGCGACAGGCAATGGCGGCGGCGCGGTCTGCTCAGGCAATGGCGGCGGCGCGGCCTGCCTTACGATTGGAAGAGGCGGCGGCAGCGCAGCCCGCGCCACGACCTCCGCCACTGCCGCTACCGCTGGAGTCGCCGCGATTGCCGGCGCTGTCGCGACTGCTGGCGCTGTGGCCGTGAGTTTCGGTGCCACTGCGACGGCCGCCGTGACAACAGGCGTCGCTGTCGCTGTGAGTTTCGGTGCCATTGCGACAGCCGCCGTCGTCGCGGTGAGCTTCGGTGTTGCTGCGACTGCGGGCGTTGTCGGGATTGCGGGCTTTGCCGCGACTGCAGGTGTCGTCGCGCTGATTTTTGGTGCTGTTGCGACAGGCGCCGCGGGCTTAGCGACAGTGGGCGCGGGCGCGGGCGCGACGGGGATGACTCGGGGTTGATCTGGACGCGTCTGAATTTCGCGAGGTGCGGCGCGTGGGGCGAGACGCGGCTCGGCTGTTTGAGTCGACGCGGCTCTGGGCACACTCGGTTGTGCAGAGGCTTTTGCGACAGTGCCCGTGACGGGTGCAGGGCGCGGCGCGGCTGCTGTTGCTGGCTTCGCGTCGCGCGCGCTGGGTGGCAGCGGACGCGCGGCGGGCGCGCTGGCAACGGCTGGCGCTGAACCGAGCATGGCGCGCGGCGCACTGGGTCGTGTCGCGCTGCCTGATTGTTTGGGGGAGCTTGCGGAGGCCAACGTCAAAACTTAGCACGCACTTTTACGCTTGCCACTCTCCTACTCGACCCGACATGCCTCGCCCCGACACGCTCTTCAGCTCGCCGTGCTCAACACTCGCTCATCACTTGCCCGTCACGGGTGCCGCAGATGCTCGTCACAAGCGCCACAGGCTCACGCGTGGCGGGTCGCGCCTCGACGCCGAAGGCTGGGTCGCGCTTCGACTGTTCTCGTGACCATCAACCCGAACGCCGGGTGGCGTGTGAGCCCGCGCCGCAGTCAGCGGGCGCACGTTTTCAGACAGGGTGCGCGCTCTGCCACACGTGACCCGTGCACCACACACCGGTGAGTCGTTCGTGGTCACGGCGCGCCGAAACCTGGCGATTTAGCGGCAGATCTCGCGCTAAGCGGGTGGCTTGGGACTTGCAGTAGGCTCGCGCCCGCCACTGAAGATAGAGGGGATCTTGGAGCTTATGTGCAATCGTCACGTTCTGGCTGCACTCATCGCAGCACTCGCTCTCTGTGTGCCTTCGGTCTCGCGCGCCGCGATGGGTCGTCATGATGGTTTCTACTTGGAGCTGACGCTCGGGCTCGGCCCGCAAGCGAGCTACGCTCGCGACGACGCGGAGCCAGGCGCCAGCGCCTCGGTGCACCGTTCGGCGGTCGGGGTGGGCGCGACTGCGTCGCTGCTGATCGGCGGTTCGCCGCTACCTGGTTTCGTGCTGGGCGGCGGCGCGTTGGGCTCGTTCTCCGTCTTAGGGGCGTGGACTAGCACCCAAGAGGGCAAGCCGCCGACCGTGGACGACGGCGACGACCCGTTTACCTCGCTGCTCGGGCTGGTCGGACCGTTCTGTGACTACTACCCGAACCCGGCGCGCGGTTTCCACGTACAAGCATTGCCGGGCTACGCCATGTTCGCGATGTCGAACGACGGGCAGAGTCACGCCAGCGGATTGGGGTTGATGCTCGGCATAGGCCAAGACTGGTCGGTGGATCCCCGGTGGAGCGTGGGTCTGCTCGCGCGCGTGGTCGGTGTCGAGAGCAGCAGCCCAGGCGAGCACGAGCTCACGCTGCTGCCGAGCCTAAACATCGCGTTCACCAATTACTGAGCACGCCCGCGCCCTGCCCACGCGGAGGGTCGATGCATTTCAAATCTGAAGTTTAATCTTCAACATCAGATTTGAAATGAAAAGGGTCGCCGCGCCGGTGTGGCGATGCGCTCCCCTCGGTTTCGTCGACTGATGTTGCGACGCTCGATGGGTCGACAATGGCCGTTGGCACCGAGATGTATCGCGTGAAATCGAGCTCGTTACGCGAATCAGGCGGGTTTTTTGGCCTTGGGTTGTGCTTCGGCAACTCGGCACCTAGGGTGCCGCCCATGAGCGAGCCCAAGGACGACGAGCGCGACGAACTGGATGAGGACGAAGAGGAAGAAGAGTCGCCTCCGCCGCCGAAAGCGAAGTCGAAGGCTGCTTCGGGCGCGTCGTCGAAGAGTGCTGGCTCGCGCGACAAGGTCTCCGCTAGTGCGGCGAAGCCTGCCGTGATCACGACCGAGCGCGCGGTGGCAATCGGCATCATTGCCTTGGCAGTGGGCGGCTTGGGCGGTTGGTTCGGTCAGATCCAAAAAACCAAAGCGGCCCTGCGCGCAGACATCGCTGCAGCGCCGGCCGGTAGTGGCGCGCCCGCGGGGCCGTGCGGCGCGTGGCAGTCGAAGATCTGTTCGGGCACGGGCGACCAATCCGCTGCTTGTCAGGAAGCCAAAGGCGCGGCCGAGCTGCTGCTGCCCGCCACATGCGAATCCGCACTGGGCACCGTGCCCGAGACGCTCGCGAAGGTGAAGGCGGGGCGCGCCTCGTGCGACAAGCTCGTGACCAAGATCTGCGCGGATCTGACGCCTGGTTCGAAGACCTGCGACATGGTGAAGCAGCGCACGCCGAGCTTCCCGACCGAGCGCTGCGACCAAATGCTCAAGAGCTACGACAAAGTGATCGGCGAGCTCAAGCAGATGGATCAAGGCGGCGGCATGCAAATGGGCGGTCCGCGCATGCAAATGCCGCCGGGTGGCATGCCTCCGGGCGGCGGTATGCCTCCGGGTGCGATGCCCCCCGGCGCGATGCCTCCTGGCGCAATGCCCCATAGCGGGGGCGTGCCTCACATCACGCTGCCGCAAAACGCGCCGCACCCGTAGTCAGTTGCAGCGGTGTGGAATCACGGCGCCGTCGCAGCCCGTGTAGCAATCGAAGCTGGTGTAGCAAATCTTTCCGGTAGCGCAGCCTAAACACTCGCTACCGCCGCAATCGACGTCGCTCTCGTCGCCGTCTTCCCGACCGTCGGCGCATGAATTGCCGCCGCACAAGTGGGTGGCTACGTCGCAGCGATTCGTGGCGCAGTCCGAATCAACGTTGCACTTTTTGCCGGTGTAGCAACCGGCGCACGTGCCGCCGCCGCAGTCGACATCGGTCTCGAGCTGGTCTTGCTTTTGATCGATGCACGTCGCGGGCAGACAAATGAGCCAGAGCGGATCACACGCGTCGGACGCGCAGTCCTGATCGCGCGCGCATTTCAGTGCGTCGGCGCAGGTCGGGCAGGCGCCGCCGCAGTCGACGTCGGTTTCATCGCCGTCCTTCACGTGATCGCTACACGCGTTGTCACACGGCGGGCACGTGCCGCCACAGTCGACCCCGGTTTCGCTGCCGTCCTTCGCGCCATCCGCGCACGTCGAGGCCAGGCAGGCATGCGCGGTGCACAGCTCGCCGGGCGCGCAATCACTCGCGGTGAGGCAGGCCACGCAATTGCCGTCGCCGTCGCAACGTTGGCCACCCGCGACCGTCGAGCACGCGCTCCCTGCTGGCATGGGCGCGCTGCCCGGCGTGCCCGTCGCGTCGCACGTGCCGGTGAGACAGGCGTTGTCCGGCTTCGGCACGTTGCTCGGATCGACGGCTTCTTCCATGTCGCCCCCACCGTCGCAGACGATGACTTTGCAGTTTGGCAGGGTGCCTTGGGAGATGCGGTAGCCCTTCGGCTGGTAGCTGATCCCGCACACGCCGGCCGTGCACGTGGCAAAGGCGCAAGCATTGGCGATGTTTGGGCAGTCTGCGACGTCAGTGCACGCAGCCGATGCACCCGCTGCTCCAGCGCCGTTTGGCATGCCAGCCGCCGCGCCGTTGCTCGTCGAGCTCGCGCTGCCGCCTTGCGTGGTCGCAAACTCGACTCCGCTACGGCTGCCGCACGCCGCAGCGAGAAGGAGCAGGCAGGCCGCGGCGCCCAGCGCGTCGAGGTCGAAGCGTCGCAGGCTCATTCGCACAAGCTCGGTGTAGCGACTGAGCACTGGTACGGAGCCGCGCAGTCCGTGTTCTGCTTGCACCTCATGTATTGCCCGCAAGGGCTGCACGTCGGGCCGCCGCAATCCGTTCCAGTCTCGTCCCCGTCCACGCGTTGGTCCAGGCAATGGTCGGCAATGCAGGTCAAGCTCGTCGCGTCACAGGCTCGGCTTTGGCAGTCGCTGCTGTCTTCACATTTTTTGCCCAACGCGCAGCCATCACAGCTGCCGCCGCCGCAGTCCAGGTCCGTCTCGTCGCCGTCGAGCTGGCCGTCCAAGCATTGGGCGTCTAAACAGAAAGACCCGCGCGGGACGTCGCAGTCGCCGGACTGACAGTCTTGGTTGACCTTGCAGAATTGACCGTCGGCGCAGGGAGCGCACGAGCCGCCGCAATCAAAAGAAGTTTCGTCCGCATCCACTCGATGATCGACACAGTGACTACTGACGCAGCGGTGCGGCGCGACTGCGTCACAGGCCTGCGTGACGCAGTCCTGATCGACAAAACAGTCTTTGCTGAGCGCGCAAGGCGGGCACGAACCGCCGCAATCCAGATCGGTCTCGTTGCCGTTGAGCTTGCCGTCCTGACACGACGAGCCCGCGCAGGTGTGCGAGGCCGCGTCACAGACGTTCGACGCACAATCTGCACCCTGGACGCAGTTTTTGCCGCTGCCGCAGGCGGGGCAACCGCTGCCGCCGCAATCGACGTCGGTTTCTGCGCCGTCCGTCAGGCCGTCCGTACAGGACGTGGGCGCACACTCGTGCATGACGCAGGCTTGATTTGCCGGGCAGTCGCTCGATATCAGGCAGGGCACGCATTGGCCCGTGCCGTCGCACAGCTTACCGCCCGCGGCGCTCATGCAGCTCGCGCCCGCGGCGACCGGCACCACGCTCACCATTCCAGACTCGTCACAGGCGTACAGCGCGCAGCCACCGCCGTTCGAGCTCGGCGTATTACCGACGTCGACTTGGTTTGCCTCACCGCCCCGTCCGTCGCACACGGTGTCGAAGCAGTCTGCGGGCACGTGCCGACTGACGAACGTGCCCTGCACCGTGTTACCCAGGCTGCACCTGCCGCCCGCGCAAATCGCGAATTGGCACGGGCCATTGGGCTCCGGACAAGCTGCGGCGGTTGCACATTCACCGGCTGCGCTGCCGCCGTTCGAGCCGCTGCTGGCGTCTGCACCGCCACCGCTCGCTCGGCTGATCGTCGTGCCGCCGCTGCCGCCGTTCGCGCGGCCGTCATCCAAAGACCGACCCGCACACGCGCAGGTCATGAGCACGACAAGCGCCGCCATGTAGCTCGTGGTGTGCACGTCAGCGACGCTCGTTCATGGGGTGGCCGGCTCGTTCACGCAGCTTTTGGGGTGCGCCCCGAGCTTCCGTTTCAGGCAGAACCACGACCGTAGCTCGCATCGACTCCGAGTCGCAAGAGCTCGGCCCGCCCGCCAACAATTCGCTAGCGGCGCCGGTCAGGACGACGCGCGGCTCAGCTGTGCATCGAGGCGCTGCAGGGTTTCAGCGAGCCCGCGCGCGGGATAGTCCGCACCTTGCGCGATGAGCCAGAGCGCCGCGCTGGGGCGGTCGGCGAAAATCTTGGTCACGAAGGGCCGCCGCGCCAGCGTCACGAGCGTCGTCAAGATCGTGCGCGAGAGTGCGCCCTCGATGTCGGACTTCTCGAGCACGATGGCACACGCGCGCAGCTTGCCTCGCGCTTGTTCGAAGTAGTGGCGCAAGGCCTCACGTGCAGGGGCGCTGGGCATGCCGGTCTGAGCCGTGATTACGTTGAGCAGGCAGGCGCCCGCTTCGTGCTTGGCCCACAGCGCTTGGAGCTGGTGAAATAGCCGCTCTACCTCCGCGACGCTCGGATCGCCCGTCCACACGACCGCGAGCGTGTTGTTGAGCTGAGCACTGGCGTAGGCCGCGCGAACCGTTCCGCTATCTCCTGACAATCGAGGCTGGTCCTTTTCTCAGGTGGCTGCGGCTGCGAAATCGAGCAGCTGCAGGTTGTTCGGTGCACTGCGCGTGCCAGCCCGAGCTTCCGCGCAATCTGCGCTGATTCCGCGCGCACATGGACTCGAAGCCGAGCCGACACCCCGGGTCAGCTCGACCTGCGGAGGTCAATTCGACCCGCGTCCGTGTCGGGTCGTGTGTGCGAAAATTGCACGGAATTGGGCTTGAGCGTGCGTGTTGGGACCTGACGCTTCCTTTCGCTACCTAGGCTGTTGTTGGCCGTAGAAGCTCGGTCTCGCGCGGAGCGCCAGGATCGCACTCCCGATCTCATGAATCGATTCCAGTGCTCGAAGCGAGCTACGCGCCGCGCTCGGGTTGACGCGCCCGCTAACAAAACAAAAGCGCGCTTCGCGTTGCCGCTGCTTCTCGGCGCGCGGCTAACGAGAGAGAAGCGTTCGTCGCGCGAGCCTCGCGCGCTCGACTGGGATCTTATGGGTTGCTCTAGACGGGGCGTGGCGTCTCTGCGCCCAGCACCGCAGAGCGCTCGATAGGTTCGCGAGTTTGTCACCGCAACGCCCGGGCGCGCGTCATAACCCGTAAGGGTAATACGATGATTCAGAGTAATTGATGGGTGGCGGATTTCGCCGCGACGCATTTGGAGGCGTCAAATCGTGAGTTGCTCTGCGCGCTGCGTTGTAGGTGTCGAGTGTCTGCTACCCACAGACTGCTACTTGTTTTAGTCGAGAGTGCGAAACGCTGTTGCAGAGGAGTGCATCTTGTTGTCCTATCATCGGTTCACGAGGAGGCTATATGCGGCACATTGCGTTGTTCGCCAGCACACTATTGCTCGGCGCGTGTCAGATGAGTAGCGGAGGGGAGTCGAGCGTCGGCTCCACGAGTGAGGCGCTCGACTCGACCGCGACGGACGCGGTCCACGACAGCATGAATCGACCGCCCGTCCTCCACTGGACGCACGAGGACGACGAGCTGCTCGCGCCCATTTGGACGGGCAATGACGACAAAGGCTCGCTCTACCTGCCGGAGTACCGCGGCGCTTCCGTGGGCATCGAGGAGTACGTATTTGCTCCCGCTTCGGGGGATTGCCGGAACCTCAAGGGCACCATCCGCGTGGACTGGGACAGCGCTGCAAACACGGTGCGCATCGTCGCCAAATATCGCGGGCTGCCTCTCAAGCCGAGCGTGCGCCGCACTGACGGTGTGGATTTTTTCGCCGATCAGTTTCACGTCTTCCCCAAGGACTTCGACAACGGCGTGTATCGCCTGTGGGTGATTCAGGGCGCAAACCCGGTAACCGGCACATTCTATTACGACCCCACGACTCTGAATCTGCTCGGCAGCCAATATGACTTCCCGAACGGCCCGCCCAACGGCGGCGCCGTGATTCCGGTGAACATCCCGCTCTTCACGCTCTCCGGCTCGGCCTCGTTCGAGCCGGACGCGGAGGGTTTCGCCGTGCACGACTACACCATCCCGTATACGAGTCTGCAGACCGAAACGGGCGGGCTGAGCGTCGCGCGGATTTCGTATCCGCCGTTCAACCTGTGTGTTGGTCAGCCGGCTGCGCCGATGCGCGGCCAAGCTCGGCCCTACCTGACGCCGTGGCAACCGCTCGGCATCGGCCCCAGTTGGAAGACGATGTTGCACTCGGGGCTCGCCTTCGATTCACAGCTCGAGAAGCCGGGTGATGCAACACAAGGCGGCAACTTGCCGTACATCACGGGTGGCGTGGCGTTCATCGGTGCGCCGAGCTTTCAGGGCGGCGTGCAAAACGGTCAGCGCTTCAGCCTGACCCGACAAATTCAAAACGTCGCACCGATTTTCTACCCCGTTCCGGGTGGCAACGGTCTCGGCTGTTCGTCGTACCTCAACGAGCCGCATCTCGACGCGCCCAACCATTGTGGAACCTGAAAGGAGGCAACGACATGATCAACCAGAAAAAAGCTCCGATTGCACTGCTTGCCTCGCTCGTGGGTTTCGCCTCGCTGACGGCGCACGCCGACGGTGACAGCGACCGGTTGCGCCAACTGTTCGACGACAGCGCGCGCTACAGCCCCATCATCGACTTTCCACAATTCGTCGTGGGCGACCCGGTCAATGGCCGGAGCACCTTCGGCTTTGCCGTGGGCTCGAATGACATCGACCGCACGAACGCTTTGTTCGAAGGGGTGTCGACCGTCAGCGGGACTCCACAGACCATCACCAGCAACGGTAAGGTCTGCGCGACCTGCCACTTGGCGCAGTTTCAATATGGCCTGCCAGCGGGCAACCTGAGCACGCTGTTTCCGCCGGGTGATCCCTTCTTCGACACGACGCCGGAGGCGGGAGCAGATCCGTTGGCGGCGGATCTGCTCGCCGTGCGCGGGTTGATCGTCGCGCGCCCCGGCCGCTTCAACCCGTTCTTGGCGCCCACTGATCCGTTCAAGTTGGTGTTCTCTTGGCGCAAGAGCCAACACCTACTGAATGTGGTGTTCACGCACGGCCTGCTCAATGACGGCCGTGCGCGTGAGCTGGTCGAACAAGCGCGCGGTGCGATCTTCACGCACACTCAAAACCTGGATGAGCGCTTCGATGACATCACTAATAGCGCTGATTTGAGCAGCAAGCGGCTCAAGGACATTTCAGCCTGGGAAGAAACGGTCATCGATCCGCCGGAGCTCAAGGCGCTCTTGGATCCGACTGACCCGAACTACCAGAACCTGGTCAACAACCCCTTTGCGACCGTCAGCTTGACGACCGCTGCGCAACGCCGTGGTCAGCAGGTGTTCGCCGCGAGCTGCATGGGCTGCCACAACGAACCGAATGTCTTCAGCAATCGGGACCATGAGGACAACGCGCCGCTCACGACTCCCCCGAGCTACGGTCACGTGATGGACGTCGGTGTTGCACAACGCAACAAGTTCAATCTAGACGTGCGGCGCTACGACCCGACGACGCACAGCAGAACCACTATCGTGCTACCCCTGGTGCGCGAGGACAGCAGCGTCGTGCAGTATGCGGTCCATGACGATATCGGTGAAGCGGCCGCGACGGGTCGCTTCGAGGATCTACATCGCTTCAAGGTTCCGCAATTGCGCCGCATCAGCCAAATGGCCCCATACTTCCACGACAATTCCGCCGCATCCTTGGCTGACGTGGTGGACTACTTCGACAGTGACGACTACAACAACTCTGCCGATGGCAGCCGTTTCCCGATCCACCTCAATCACGATGAGCGCAGCGACCTCGTGGAGTTCCTCGAGGCGCTTTGATTCCGCCCGTTTTGGCGTGATCGAGCCTCCGGCTCGCCCATGGGCGAGCCGCTCACTGCGGTTCTTCCCGTCATCGAGGCGCGCGTCATGAGCCTGACGTGGAAGGACGAGATAGTGCTGCACGGCGGCAAGTTCATGCTGCTACCAGACGGCATCATCGTCGGCGCACCGACGCCCCATGACATGACTCTG
>DATHOI010000444.1:0-2658 GCA_035485095.1 Polyangiaceae bacterium
TGGCTCGGGCGTGCGTACTTGGGGCTCGGCTGCGGCGCGTGGGGCACACTCAACGCCGGCAGCGCGCGCTACCGCTATCGGAACACGCCCTCACCCGAGCGCTACCTCGCGGGCGGCCCGAGCTTCGCGAGCGCAGAGCTCTTGCGCGAGGGCCCGCTGGTCGCTAATTTCGAGCCTATTTCGCCCGAAACCGCGCTCGCCGAACGCATCATGCTCGGGCTGCGGCTGGCTGACGGCGTCGATCTCGAACGCGCCGCCGACGAGCTCGGCACGCCGCTCTGGACTCCCGAGCGCGAGCGCGCGCGCGACAAGCTGGTCGCACAAGGCAAGCTCGCCTTACGCGGCTCAGCGACTGTGATTCCGAAGGCGAAGTGGCTCTTCGCCGACGGGATCATTTCCGAACTGATGTGACGCTCGAAGAGCGGCGCGCTCAACCCAGACGGCGCTTGCGCCGCGCGCCAATCAGCGCAGCGGCACACATCGCACCGAACGCGAAACCGAGCGAGCCGCGCGGCATGCCGCCAGAGACGGAACAGCCACTCGAGCCGGAGCTGCTCGAGTTGCCGGCGGCCGAGCTGCCAGCGGCCGAGCTGCCAGAGCCCGCGCTACCCGAAGCGCCGCCTGCCCCGGTACCGGCTGCGACCGTCTTCGAGCATTGAGCCAGGGTACAGACCGCGCCTTCTGAATGGCACTTACAGTCGGTGTCGACCGTGCACCAGCCCTCCATGCCCGAACCGGCCGCGGTGGCAGGCTGGCAAGTCTCGCCTTTCGTGTAGTCGCAGATCTCGCCGCCGCAGCTCGGGTCGGTCTTGCAATCGATGTCGTTGACGCAGGCCTCGCCTGTCGCTCGCGCTGCTTGGGGCGCCAAGAGCGCCGCTGTACAGAACCCGATCACGCCGAAATACCGTTGAATGCTTGCCATTTCGCCTCCGGCCGCGCGAACGCTGATGAGCGCCACGCTGCAGCCTTATTTGTGTGACCCTTGCGTACTCTCACGAACTGCCGCGGCCATCGAGGGCTAAGGGGATCCTCGAAATTGCCGTCCAGAATAGGACGCGAGCCCGCGCGGAACCTTGACGTTGAAACCTTGGAATTGCGGACACTTCCCGTTGTAGTGCTCTTAGTGTCCGCGGTCGGTGGATGTGGGTCACCGCAAATCGACAATCATGCCGCGGCCGGAGGCGGCGACGCGGGCGGCTCGACCGAGACCGCGAGCGGCGGCAAGGCGGGCACCAGCAGCCACGACCCCGATCTCAGACGGCGGAGTCACCAACCTGAGGCTCGAGGTCAGTGTCGACCAAACCAGCATCTTGGCGGCGGGCACTCCGGTCGATGTCGCGGCTCACGCCCAATACGACGACGGCACGTTGCCGAGCGGCGTCGATTGGTCGGTCGACGACACGCGCGTCGGCGGGCCGCATGAGCGTCGGGCACACGCTCAGCGTGATGGGCTACGACGGCAGCACGACCCCCGCCCACGTTCTCCAACCTGCAGACCGAATTCACGAGCAGCAAAGTCGCTGCTTGGCCTAGCTTCGTGCCGGATAGCAGCGGCATCGTCTTTCACGATGGCGACGCGTTCGATACCGCGCTTACCAAGACGGCGCTGTACGCCGACCTGCGCATGATCGATTTGCGCACGAATCAGCGCTGGCCAATCTCAACGGCTACGATGAAAACGGGTCGAGTCGCCGAGTCCACGGAAGAAGATCTGGCTCGCGCCGATCGAGCTCGACGACGCCGGCAAGATCGACCCGAGTCACCCAACCATTTACCTACCGAGGCAAGAGCTCGAGTCGGGCAATGCGCGCCTTCGCCGCGCTTGAACCGTGTCGGACAGATGGCGGAAGTTGCGCGTCCGCCGCGGAGTGCTGCACCGGCTTTTGTCGTGAAACCGGGCGCAATACGGCAGGTCCCGTGTTGCAGTCCGTCCCCCCCACCCGTCAACAATTGCTCCAACGAGGACGAGGCTTGCGCGACCAACGCCGACTGCTGCAATTCGCAAGATCTGTGCATCAATAAGCGCTGCGCGACGCCCGCCCCGGTCTTGCCACCCGTTCACTAGTGACGGATTCTGCCGCTGGGAAAAGCGTCACACCGGTTTCGCCATCCAGATTTGCCGCCGAAAAACGGCGTTGGGGAGTAACCGAGACCCGCCTGTACAAGGCGCCAGAAATCACCAGTGGCAGCCCCGATACCCTAAATATCTAGCCGTAATCCATGCCGAATTAAGATTGCAGCGGGGGCCGGGTGCGCTATTGTCGGGCCGACATTCGAACGGTTCCGGTACGGCACGACCCCTTCTCGTTTTGGGCTCGCGACGACTTTCCGAGCCGCAACGAGAGGAGAAAGTGATCATGGGAAATCGTCTGTACGTCGGGAACTTGTCGTTTCATTCGGACACGGAAGCGGTGCGCGCGGCGTTCACGCAGTTCGGTGAAGTGACGGATGTCCATATCGTGACTGATCGCGCCACTGGGCAATCCCGCGGCTTCGCGTTCGTGACGATGGGCTCGGACGAGCAAGCTCAACGCGCGATCGAAGGCGTCAACGGCCAGATGATCGACGGGCGTCCTCTCCGTGTGAATGAAGCTGAAGAGCGTCCGCAGCGCGGTGGCGGCGGCGGCGGTGGTGGCGGCGGTCGCCCGGGTGGCGGCG
>DATHOI010000445.1:0-4333 GCA_035485095.1 Polyangiaceae bacterium
CTGCACAATCTCACGACCGACCGCATCGAGATCGACATGATCGAGTTCTCGGGCATCGAGTTTCGGCACGTCGACAACCGCGTGATGAGCCTCAAGCTCGTGCAGCTCGGCCTGTCCGGCGCGGCGATGTTCGGTGCGCACGGTGAAGTGTTGCAGCCCTCGGAGGTCCTGCACCGCCACCCGGTTTTGGTCGAGCGCGGTAGCTTTCGACCAGTCACGCGCGTGAATATCGACATGCTCAATTCCGCGCACGACGCATTCTCGAAGTCGCTGCCCCCTGCCGATGGCGAGGTCGTGCAGCTCCTCGAAATCACGATGCGTAACCTGATGGCCAGCGGTGAGATCGACTACCGCGACTTTTTGGCGCGCGCCGACATGATGGCGGCGACCGGAAAAGTCGTGCTGATCTCCGACTATTTCGAGTACTACCGGCTAGCCGCGTACCTGCGCCGCCACACCAGCCAGCGCATTGGCATCACGATGGGCGCCGGCAGCGTGCTCGAGCTGTTCGACGAAAAATACTACGCCCACCTCGACGGCGGCATCCTCGAATCCTTCGGGCGCTTGTTCAAAAATGATTTGAAGATCTACGTGTACCCGATGCTGCGCGCGGGGACTGAAGAGCTCGTCACGATCGACAATCTCGACGTCGCTCCCGAGCTGCGAAAGCTGTTCGGACACCTGGTCGATCGCAGTTGCATCGTGCAGCTCGAAAATTTCGATAAATCGCTACTACACATCTTCTCGCGTGACGCGCTCAAGCGCATCAAAGCCGGTGACCCGACCTGGCAAGACATGGTGCCGCCGGAAATTGCGGAGGTCATTCGCAAGCGCGGCTTGTTCGGCTACCACCCGAGCGCGCCCGAGCGCGCCGACGACTCGCGCTCGGTGGACCGCGCGAACTGAGGCGCGGCGTTCGCTGCAGCTCGTGCGAGGCGCTCCGCGTGCCTCACGGTGACTCTTCCGCGGGTGCGCGAATGTGGCAAAAACGCGCATGATTTCGGCCTTTTTTGGCGACAAGCGTGTGCTAGCTTGCTCGCCATGATCCGAAGAACCTCGCTGCTCGTGACTGCGTTTTCGCTGCTTTTGGGGTGCAGCCGTCCGGCCGCGGTCGAGTCGAATCCGCCCGTGTCGAGCCTGTCGTCTGCAACGCCTGCAGCCGTGCCCACAGCGCCGTCTGCGGCGCCCACGGTGAGCGCCGCCAGTGCTGAGCCTGCAGCGACCTTGTTAGCCGTCGGCACTGAAGTGCCCGACGTGTCCGCACTGGCGCAAGACGGGAAAACGGTGCGCCTCCGTGCATTGAAGGGCAAACCCGTCATCGTCTATTTTTATCCGAAGGACGACACGACGGGCTGCACCATCGAAGCCAAAGGGATTCGAGATCAATACAAGGACTTGGACAGCCGCGCGACCGTGCTCGGTGTCTCGACGGACACGCAAGACTCGCACAAGGCGTTTGCGGACAAGTACTCACTGCCCTTCAAGCTGCTCGACGACAGCTCGCATACGCTGGTGACCGCCTTCGGTGTGCCGGTGTCATCCGGGCACGCCAAGCGCGTCACGTTCGTGATCGACAAAGACGGCAAGGTGAGCAAGGTGTTCCCGAACGTGAACCCCAGCGGTCACGCAGAGGAGCTGCTCGAGGCGTTGAAGGCGCTCGGTTAAGACGGCTCCCGAGTCACTCGCGCCGCTCTGGCAGAAGGGCTTGCCCGCGAGCACGCCTCAGCCCACGCCCCCGCAAGAAGCTCGAAAGAGCGAGTGCGAGTGGCGACTACTACTACTGCGCCGGAATCACCAAGGTGGCCGCAGATTGTGGCGGTAGACCGAATGCGTAGCTCATCCCGCTAGGGGTGACCAAGTTGCGCGTGCGCGTGCCGATGGGCTTGCCGTCGGTCGAGCCGTCGAAGGTTTGGTTCTCGAAGCTGAGGCCGGTTTTGGACGACAGCATGGGCGCGGTGAGACGCGAGATACGCGCGACGCCGTGCGCTTTGGAGAGCGTGACGGTGAGCTTGCCGGTCGCGGTTGGGTCTTCATTGATGGCGACGAGGCGTACCGCGCCGTCACTGCCCAGGGTGGCGAACGCGCGCACGCGGCCCGTGCTTTGAACTTGCACCGGGATGAGCTGGCCCTTTTCCGCCGTGCCGAGCGAGAACATCAACATGCCGTAATACAGCGGCCACACGTCGAGCACGCCGTTCGTATAGCTGAACGCGGCGTAGGCCCCCGAGGTGTGAAAATTGACGCCTAAGGCGCCGGACTCCGCAAACCGGAACAGCACGTCGATTGACCAAAGCGCTTGCGCGAAAGTGTCGCTCACGCCGGCCGCGCCGCCGCAAGCGATGGAGTTGAACTCCGCCATGCGCAACCCGAGGCCGAGCGCATTGGTCGCGCTGATCAGGGGCGCGTACGTGGTCTCTATGTTGCTGGTGCCCTTGTCCGTCAGCAGATCGGAGAGCTTCGGGTAGGTCGAGTCGGTGGTGGCTTTGCCGCACACGCTGAACGGATAGTTGTGCAGCGTGGCGAAGGTCAACTTCGACTTTTGTGCCGTCAAAATGGCCTTGGTTTGCGTGAACCAGCCCGTGGTCGCGAACGCCGGCATGGTCAGCAATGGCTGCGGTGTGACGAGCGGCGCGAGCGCGGTGATGTACGCGTCCACGTCCTTCTGGTAGTCGGCAAAGGCGTAGCTTGCGGAGCGCCAACCGTTACTCGAGTACAGATCCGGCTCGTTGCCGATCTCGAACGCGGTGATTGAGCCCTGCGGCATCGCCGCTTGCGCGGCTTTGACGAAGGAGGCCGGATTCGTGGTGTCGTTGACGGCCAAGTCGACGCCCAAAATGAAGTGCGCGCCGGTTTGATTGTTGATGCTGGTGAAGGTCGACAGGTACGAGCTGTCGACAGAGTCGACCTGCCCGGCGGGCCGCGTGCCGGGCCCCGCGGTCCACCACGTTTTGTCCGTACTATTGCCGCCGATTCGCAGATCGACGCGATGCCCGTCGGCTTCGAAGTTCTTGAACAGGCCGATCGTCGCGGGCAAGGCGTTGCCTTTGCCGTCGCCCAAGTAGCTCATCCCGCTCCATTCCACGGACAAGCCCGCGAAGTTGTCCGGTACGGTAAGCCCCGGCTTGGTTTCGTCGATGCTCGCGGTACCCAAGGTCGGTAGGCCTGCGACGGGTTCTTCGACGCCCGGATCCGGAGCGGCGTCCGCGTCCTCCTTGCCAGCGTCGCTGGGCATGCCTGCGCTGCCCGCGTTGCTCAGGTTGGAACCGCCGCTACCCGCTGCGCTCGTGCCTCCGTTCGAGCTGGGGCTCCCGCCCGCGCTCGTGTTCGTCGAGCCGCCGTTGGCGCCGCCCGACGACGCGTTGCTGCCCCCCGCGCTCGCCCCTGGGCTCGCGGAGTTGGGTGAAGAAGCGCAAGCAACGGAGAGAGCGAGCGTGCCGAGGCAACTCAAACCGCGAACCGAAACGAGGCGCATGAACACTCCTAAAACTAGCCCGACACTGGGTCGACGCTGCTCAGAGCAAGTCGGAGCAAGTCGCGTGCCGAGGTCTGACTCGCGAACGGAGCCGGCACTTCGAGCTGCCCGCCGCTGGCGTACGACACAAATTGCACAGCGCCGTCAGTCCTTGCGTTCCGTGAGCGACTGATGACCCAAGCGCACGTCGAGCTGCGGGTGGCGCGCCCAGAGCGCGCGCAGCGCGCTGAGGCTCGCCGCACTTTGTACCGGATCATCCGAGAATGTGCCGGGTTCCACGCCGTTCTGCCAGCCCCAAGCGGTGTGACAAGCGTCGCCCGTGAGCAGCACTGGGCCGCTCGGAGTGCGCACTACGAACGCCGTGCTGCCTGGCGTGTGCCCGGGGACGTGCAAGGCCCACAATGAGCCATCGCCGAACACGTCCAGCACGCCCGCAAACACCCCGCTCGGATCGCGCTCGAAGCGCCAGCTCTGGAGCGGGCCGTGCGCACCAAGCGCGCGATCGACGATCGGTTGGATGAGCACGTTCAGCCCGCCACGCTCGGTGGTTTCGCCGGGACCTGCGTAGATCGGTACGGCACTCGGCACGTCGGGCATACCCATGACGTGATCCAAATGCAGGTGAGTCAGGAACACGCCGCTGGGCGCTTCTGAACGGGCCTTCAACCAGGCGCCGGTCGTGTTGTGCACTTTCAACAGATCCAGGTGCGCAGCGTTGGCGACCAAGCCGCGCAAGGCCGCGTGCTCGGGGTCGTTCGAGAGCGCGTCTTCCACACCGGTGTCGACTAAGAACAAGCCGCGCGTCGGGTGATGCAGCGCGTGGAAGAAAATTCGAATGGGCTCCGGACCCGCGACGAGGCC
>DATHOI010000446.1:0-3954 GCA_035485095.1 Polyangiaceae bacterium
CCAGCTCAAATCCATCACGTCGATGGCCGCAAAAGCGATCCACAGGCTCACCGCGCCGAGCAACACCATCGGCCAGAAAGCATCGTTGTGCGCCCCTGCGGCGGCGCCGACGGCGAATAGCCCGGCCGTCCAGAGCACCCAGCGCTCCGCGCGGAACGCGAATCCCGACAGCACCAGCAGGGCGGCAAGCCCACCAAAGATCGACGTGAGAACGGTATTGATCACGACAGACTCGCTTCGAGATACGAGGCGGGGAAAGCCGCCCGCGCCTTCACTTCTTCTCGAGGGACGCCGCCGTCTCGGCGTCGTCCTTCCCGAGCAACCCCGTCTTCAAGACTTCGATTTTTACGCCCGGGGAGATCTCCACCTTGGCGTAACGGTCCCCGAGCTCGACCAGCTTGCCGACCATGCCGCCCTGCGTGATCACGCGATCACCCTTTTGAAGCGAGGCCAGTACTTTGCCCTGCTTCTTGGATTGCGAACGGCTGGTGAACACCATCAGCAGCACCAGCGGCACCACCATGATGAGCATCGGCAACATTCCGCCGAGCCCCCCGGGCGTTTTGCCGGAGTCCGAAGACGCGTGGTCTGCCGGCACGGCTGGAGCAGTCGTGATGGCGTTGGTTTCCCGGCCTGGGGCCGGAGGGATATTTTGAAAGGACAGCAGCGCGACCAAAGTGTCCTCCGCGGACGGGTGGCTCGCGCCGAAAAGCGCAGCCCCGAGCTGGCGCCTGGGTCAGACCGCGAAAACGGCGGCCCAAAGCGTCGAGAGGGCCGGGCCTATACCCAGAATCCGGCACCCGCGCAAGCGAACCTCCGATGGCAGAACGGTGGCCGGGAGCCCCGGGCGGCCCGGCTTTGCGAGACTCCGGTTGCGGCCAGCGCGCGGCGGAGCCACGCTTGACAGCCTCCGTGGCGAGTTGTAGTGGGGGTCTGCCCTGATTTTGAAGAGTCAGAAAAACACGTTCGAGGGTGGAGTCCGTTCCACCGAACCAGAGGCGCGTAGCTCAGTGGTAGAGCACTACCTTGACACGGTAGGGGTCGACAGTTCAATCCTGCCCGCGCCTACTAGCCCTCTCGTGAGCGCTGCAACCTCGTTGCGGCTGGTCCCAGTCTCGAGGGGCCGAAACTCACGCTCACCTTGGTCTGTCGCGCGCCCCGTCGACGGCCGACCGGTCGTTACGCCGACTGCTGCGCCGCCCGCTTGCCTGACGACGGCATGAGCATGACGGAGCCCGCGCGCCAGACGCCGGGTGAGCTCCTCAAGCAACGCGGAGAGCTCGCCGACGACGTAATTGCGGTCCGCAGCAACGGACGCATCGTTGATTTGCTCACGCCCGTCGACAGCGACGCCAAGCTCGAGCCGATCCGCACGACCGATTCCGACGGCTTGGCCGTCATTCGTCATTCCGCCGCGCACGTCATGGCGGACGCCGTGCAGCGCCTGTTCCCCGGCACGCAAGTCACCATCGGGCCCGCGATCGACTCGGGCTTCTATTACGACTTCGATCGTCACGGCGAGCACTTCACCGACAAGGATCTGGCCGCCATCGAGAAGGAGATGCGCCGGATCATCAAGGACAAGCGCCCCTTCGCCCGAGAAGTCGTAACGCGCGCAGAAGCGCACGAGCTGTTCGAGAAGATGGGCGAGCGCTTCAAGCTGCAGATTCTGGACGGCTTGCCGCCGGGCGACGAGATCACCTTGTATCGTCACGGGCACGCGAAGAGCCCGCAAGGCACGTGGGTGGATCTGTGTCGCGGGCCGCACGTGCCCAACACCAAATTCATCGGTGCGGTGAAGCTCACCAGTGTGGCCGGCGCGTATTGGCGCGGGGACGAAAAGAACCCGATGCTGCAACGCGTTTACGGCACCGCGTTCCCCAGCGAGGAAGCGCTCGCCGAGTACCTACGACTGCTCGAGGAAGCGCGCGCGCGTGATCATCGCAAGCTAGGCAAAGAGCTCGAGCTGTTCATGTTTCACGAGTACGCGCCGGCGATGCCGTTCTTCTTGCCGCGCGGCGCGAGCGTGTATCACCGCTTGGTCGAGTACATCCGCGACCTGTACGTCGACTACGGCTACGAAGAAGTGATCACGCCGCAAATCTTCGACAAGAAGCTGTTCGAGACGAGCGGGCACCTCGCAAACTACCGCGAGAACATGTTCTTCGCGACGACCGAGGACCGCGTCGAAACCATCGAGGCCATCAAGCCCGATCAAGATCACGCTTCATACCTGGCCGACGTGCACGAGAAGGTCGAGCACACCTGCTCGAAGCCGATGAACTGCCCGAGCCATTGTTTGATTTTCGGGCATCGCCGCCGCAGCTATCGCGAGCTGCCCTGGCGCGTGGCAGATTTCGGGCGCTTACATCGCCATGAGCGAGCAGGCGTCGTTCACGGCTTGGCGCGCGTGCGCAGCTTCAGCCAAGACGACGCGCACATCTTCTGCACCGAAGAGCAGCTCGAGCAGGAGATCTTGGCCTTCAATCGGCTACTGTTCGAGGTCTACGCAGCGTTCGACTTCAAAGACGTCGCGGTCAAACTCGCCTTGCGTCCGGAGCACCGCATCGGTTCGGACGAGCTCTGGGACCGCGCAGAGAGCGCGCTGCGCGTCGCGCTGCAACAGAGCGGCGTCGCGTTCGAAGAGCTCGCCGGCGAAGGCGCGTTCTACGGCCCGAAGCTCGAGTTCCACGTGGTCGACGCGCTGAAGCGCAGCTGGCAGCTCGGTACTATCCAGCTCGACTACTCCATGCCGGAGCGCTTCGGACTCGAATACGTCGGTAAAGACGGCGCGAACCACCGCCCGATCATGCTTCATCGCGCAATTCTGGGCTCGGTGGAGCGCTTTTACGGCATCTACTTGGAGCACGTCGCCGGCAAATTCCCGGTCTGGCTCGCGCCCGAGCAGGCGATCCTCGTGACCGTCAGTGAGAAGCAGGCAGACTACGCGTTCAAGGTCCAAGCCGAGCTCAAGGCGCGCGGGCTGCGTATCCACGTGGACGCAAGCGGCGACAAGCTCGGCGCCAAAATCCGGAACGCCCGCAACCTGCGCTACCCCTACATCGGTGTGATCGGCGAGGCCGAGGCCGAGGCCGGTACCGTGACACCGCGTTCGAGCACGGCGGGCGAGCTTGCCGCGATGACCATCGCGGAGTTCACCGAGCGTTTGCTGGAAGAAGCCAAGCCGCCGCGCATCCAACGCGCGCCGCACCCAACGACGTGACGCGAAACCAAGGAAACCAAGGGAGCACGAGCAAGTGAAAAATACATGGCATTAGGCGGAGGACGGCGCTTCAGCAGGGAGCCGCGAGGCCCGCAAATTCGAATCAACCACCGGATCCGCGTACCCGAGGTGCGCGTCGTGGCGGAGGACGGCTCGAATTTGGGTGTCTTGACGACTGACCAGGCTCTGCGCCGAGCCCGCGAGGTCGGTCTCGACCTCGTCGAGGTGAATCCGAAGAGCAATCCGCCGGTCTGCAAGATCCTCGACTTCGGCAAATACAAGTACGAGGAAAAGAAGAAGCAAGGCGAAGCCAAGCGCAAGCAGACCATCGTCGAGGTCAAAGAGATCAAGATCCGTCCCAAGACGGACGACCACGACATTGCCGTGAAGATCCGCGCCATTCGCCGATTCATCGAATCGGGCAACAAGGTCAAGGTCACGTGCCGCTTCCGCGGTCGCGAGATCATGCACCCGCAGCGCGCGCAAATGCAGCTCGAGCTGATCGTGTCGAAGATCGACGACCTCGCCAACGTCGAACAGCGCCCCGCGATGGAAGCGCGCACCATGGCGCTGCTCGTCGCGCCGAAGCCGGTCGTATTCCAACGCTTGGCCGCAATGCAGCGCGACAAGAAGACCGATGACAAGGGTCACGTCACCGCCACTCAGAATCTGAACTTCGACGAAGAGGCGCTGCACGAGCCCGACGACGATGATGACGATGATGACGATGA
>DATHOI010000447.1:0-5593 GCA_035485095.1 Polyangiaceae bacterium
CCGCCAGCACGAAAGTGAGATCGTGATCGTGATCTTGGACATGACCATGCCCGAGATGAACGGTGAAGAAACGTTCCGCGAGATTCGCCGCGTGCGCTCGGACGTGCCCGTGATCCTGACCAGTGGCTACAATGAGATCGAGGCGACACGTCGCTTCACGGCCAAGGGGCTCGCGGGTTTCTTGCAGAAGCCGTTCACGCCCAAGGAGCTGACTCAGAAGTTGGCCTTGGCGTTGAAGCCGGGCTCGCGCGGCTCCGGCTAGTCGGGAGGCTTGTCCGAAGGGCTCGCGCGTGCTGAACTCAGCACGTGCGCATCGCGTTGATCTATCCGCCGCCCTGGAAAATTCCGGGCCCCGGCGAGGCGCCAGACGCAAACGGTGACGGTCCGCCCTCGGACTATCAGCCGGGTGATTTGGACGCAGACTTCTTCCAAACGCCGTACGGCTTGTTTTCGCTCGGGGCGCAGGCGCTGCGCGCAGGGCATCAGGTCAAGGTTCTGAACCTTTCCGGTTTTGCTTGGTCGAAGGTGGAAGAGGTCGTGCGCTCGCTCGACGCCGAGCTGTTCGGCATGTCGTGTTGGACGTCGAATCGCCGCGGTGTGGCGCTCGTGGCTCGTGCCATCAAGCAACATCACCCGGACGCGCACGTCTTGATTGGCGGGCCGCACGCCACGCCGCTCGGTCGGGAGATGCTCGAGCACTACCCGGACGTCGACACCGTCTCCGTCGGTGAGAGCGAGGAAACGTTCATGGAGCTCGTGGCGCGCCTCGAACGCGGAGAGAGCACGCTCGGCATCCCCGGCAGCTTGTATCGCGACGGAGCTGCGGTCGTGGCGGCTCCTGGGCGTGGCTCGATTCACGATCTCGATACGCTCGCCTCGCCGCACGAATATTTCGACACACACATCGTGATGACGTCGCGCGGCTGCCCGTGGCAATGCACGTTTTGCGGTGCCGAAACGACGTGGGGGCGCGGCTTCCGCGGCCAATCCGTGCCCTACGTGCTGGACGCGCTGGAGAAGGCTGTGGCGCGCCTGAGCGTGAAGATGGTGCAAATCAAGGACGACACCTTCACGACCAACAAGAAGCGCGTGCTCGAGCTGTGTCAGGGGATCCGTGAGCGCAAGTTGCAGTTCCTGTGGAGTTGCGACACCCGGGTAGACGTCCTGAGTGAAGATTTGCTCAGGGAGATGCGGTTGGCCGGTTGCCAGCGACTCAGCCTAGGTGTCGAAACCGGCTCGCCAACCATCCTCCACAACATCAACAAGCGGATTACGATCCAGAAGATCGAGGCGGCGGCCGCGATGGCCAAGCGCGTCGGGATTCAAGTTCGTTTCTATATGATGCTCGGGAACCGCGGGGAGACAGCGGAAACGTTTCAAGAAACACTGGAGTTCTTAGCGCGGGTCAAACCCCACCAGTACATCTTCTCCTGCCTCACGATTTACCCCGGTACGGAGGACTTTCAGCAAGCGGAGCGCGAGAAGTGGCTCGACCGTGAGGTTTACTTTCGGGAGAATTTTCAGGAATTCAAAGTACCGTTCGACGCCAGCGATGAGGTGACCCAGCTCTTGAACGGCTGGTTCGCCAAAAACAAGGGCCTGCAGGACTACTACCGCGAAGGCGTCACAGAATATCAGGCGATCCTCGCGTACCTCGGCGAGCACCACGCGGCGCACCTGGACTTGGCGGGAGCCTACTTCCGCGCGGGGAACTGGGACCTGACGGAGCTGCACGTGCGTCGAGCGCTCGAGCTCGGAACGCCGGTGCCCGGCCTCGCGCTCAACTACCTCGGCTGTGTTGCATTCGCGCGCGGTGACGTGAGTGGCATGCAGGACCATTTCCTCGCGGCGGCACGTGTCGATCCGCAACATTTGGTGCTGATCGAAAATGTGCAGGCCGCTCGGGCCTGGTTCAAGGCCGACGGCCCGAAGCGCGGGCTACCGCTCCACCTGGTCGGAAAGCACGATTTTCAGCTGTTTGAACGGACCGCCCAGCCCGCCCTGCCGGGTCCGCTACCGGACGACTACGCTGCGTGGGGAGCACCGCTGGTCAGTCCCCGGGATCACGCGCGTGAACAGGTCGAGGGTGTTGCAGGAAGTGTCGTCGATCGCCAACGACAACCGATCGAATTCCGGTCGCGCCGTTTGCCCGTAGTTTGACGCTCACTCCCCGGAGTTAGTGGCGGGTTTCGGCGGGGTCTCGAAGCTGGACACACCATTCGACGGAACGCCCGGTTCGGGTACTTCGGGCATGTGTCAGAATGTCGCGCTTGGATCATCGGACTCGGATGTTGCGTTACGAGATTGACATTCTGCTTCGTCATCGCTTAACAACGCGGCATGGCGAACATCAATGACACGATCCGTGCGGCTCTCGACGCCTTCGTCGAGGACATTTCCAACTTGATTCAGCAGGCCGCTTTGGATTCCGTCGAGCAAGCCTTGGCGGGCGCGAGTGTCATTCCGGGGCGCCGCGGTCGCGGTGCGGGGCGCGTCGTTGCTCCGTCGTTCGTCGCGCTCGGGCGCGGTCGGAAGAAGGGTGCCAAGCGCACGGCGGAGGAGCTCGAGCAACTGATCAAGAAGCTCCACGGCTACATCGCCAAGAATCCCGGGCAGCGCATCGAGCAAATCGCACAAGGCCTCGACATCACCACCAAAGAGCTGAACCTGCCGGCGAAGAAGCTGATCAGCGAAAAGAAGCTGTCCACCAAGGGCCAGAAGCGAGCCACGACGTACTTCGCCAAGTGAGCTCGTGGCGCGCTGCGCTGCTCGGAACGCAGACTCGACGGCGCTAACCCTCTGGGAAATCGATGTGAACTCGGTTTCCGTCCGGATCACGCACGTTCAATTGGCGCGTCTCGGTGCCGAAGAGTTTCGAAACTCGAGACTCGACGTGTGCCGACTCGAGCTTTGCCAGAAACTGGTCGAAGCCTTGCGCCACGAACGCGAAGTGCTCCATGCGCAGCTCGCCCTCCGGGTTCGGTTGCTCAGCTACTTCCACCAAGTGCACGACTGGGCGCCCGCCGCAGTACAGCCACGCGCCGCCGAATGAAAATGCGGGGCGACTCCCTAGCGTGAGCCCGAGCACACTCGAGTAAAACTCGATCATGCTGGCGAGGTTGGCAGTGCGCAGGTTGACGTGATCCAAGTGAATGAGCGGCATGGCTATTCACTGTACGTTAGCGGATAGTCCCCCTCGTTAGGAAGCTTGCCATTGACGCGAATGGCTCGCACATCAGCCGTGAGTTGGGCGGGGCGCGCGTAACCGATGCCGCCTGGCAGGCGCCCAATCAAGCGTAACAGCAGCGAAAGTGAGTCTACGGAGCGCGGCGGGCCAGGTAGGCCGCGGATCTTGCGCTCGATCCAAAATTGGCTCACGTCGTCCGCGGACATGCCCAGCACGATTTGATCGAACCCGACGCGGTCCGTCGTGTGCGGCGGGTGATTGAAGGGCAAATAGCGCTGCCCCGAGCCGTCACTATCACCCTCGTTGGTGAAGATACGTCGCAGCTCGGCCAAGCTCAGGTCCTGTACGCTGGAGCTCTTTGCTACGACTACCGCGAGCACGACGCGATCCGAGGCGCGCGCGTTCCGCTCCGCTGTCGGTAGCAGCAAGAGCAGGAGCGCACCGATGCCAAAGCCGAGCCAGGCGCTGGCACGCCGAGCCGCGCTCGACGGAGCGCGCTTACTGCGAGGCTGACGAAGGGCGTTCATGTCAAAATGCCCACGCCACCTGCGTGGCTAGAATCCGCAGCGGGACCAGCCCGAGGCCAGTGCTACCGGGACCGGAGAAGTGCGTCAGTGTTAGCTCGAGCTTCAGCACCACTGCTGGAGTCGGGTGGACATTGAGCCCGAATTGCGCGCCCAGGATGGGCGGAATCAGCGGATTATCCGGCGCATATGCGTACTGCAGCATGAAGTACGGCATCGTCTGTACGAACGGCGTGCGGTAGCCGGCAAGCGCGTACGCCCCCCAGCGTCGGTAATCGGCTTGGAAGCCTTGTGGAGGTTGCACGACCTGCGCGCGCGGCCGCCCGCCGCGAGCGTAGTGCGTCTCGTTGACGATGGCCTCGCCCTGCACGAGCAAATGTCGCCATTCCCACTTCACGTCGCCGCCGAGCGACAGCTCTTGGTACTTGGAGGTGGTCGTGTACGTCTGATCGACGAGCGGTGAACCGCTGCTGCTGGTCGTGACGACGTACTGCGCCGAATGATCGAGGTAGCCGCCGCGGTACGCCGAGCCACCAATCGTGAGCGAGCCGAACGCGTTCGTCTTCAAATAAAGACGACCGCCGACGGCCTTGTCGTCATCGAAATCCTCGTACTCGACGGGCCCACGCCCGTTCGACAGCGTCAGGTGGTAGCCGATCTCGAAGGGATCGAAAAACGTGTTGCCGTAGAGCTGCAGGCCGATCTGGTGCGTGGGGAAGAGCTCGTCGGCGACCGCGAACGGCGCCCGAATGCCGACGATCGCGGGCGTCCCGTGATCGACGTTCCAAATGCCGTACGGAGTCAGAAATTGTCCGGCTTGAAGCGTGAAAAGATTGCTGAATTGGTGCTCGACCCAAACCCGTTCGATTGCAATCGCACCCCAGTGAATGGGCTCTTCGAAGCCGGCATAGTCGAGCACAGTCGTGTCGGTGCGCGTGACGTTGCCAGTCGCCGGATCAGTGGTCGTGGCGCCGTTCGGCAAATACAAGAACCGAACTTCAGACAGCGCCCGCCATGAGTCGCCCAGGTTCGAGCTCAGGTAGAGATTGAAGTTGCCGACCGCGAAAGAATTGGTCGGAAAGTACGTGCGCGTCCACGGATCCGAGTTCGGAACCAGCAGCTTGGTGTACGTCATGTCCGCAAAGCCGTACAGATCGATGCGGTGTTGTTGCTCCGTGTCGGAGCGCTCGTCGCTGCTGGAGAAGCTGTCGCCGCTCGCGCTGTCGAGCGCTGCGTCACTGGTCGGTGCTGCCGCTGCGCTGGTTGGTCCGGGCGCTGGGCTTGCCGCGTCCGAAGGCAGCGCCGCTGAAGCTTGCGCGGCCGGTGCCGCCGGCGGAGCTGGCTCAGCGCTCGACGTGGCGCTGGGCACAACGCTCGGCACCGCAGCGCTGTTCGGTGGCGGCGCGTCGGCAGCGAATGCATGACGCGCGCTCGCTCCGCAGATCGAAAGTGCGAAGCAGAGACCGACGGCGCGCGCCTTCAGAAGCATCCTGTCCCCAAACGGATCGGTCTCCGGTGAAATTGAGACAAGCCTGGACGATCCCACGGATTTCTCGCCGCGTGCGCGTGATTTTCTGCGCGGCTAAGTCGCTTGGCGTCGCTTTAGGCGTGGTGCGAGTATTCCCGACAGTCACGTACTCGGGAACAGCGAGCCTCGTTGGCGCGTGCAGAGCGTCAGCGACGCGCGCAGGGCGGCTTCGATTTCCGGTGCTGGGCTCTGGCCGCCAACGCTGCTCAGCGACAAGACGTCGTGCGCCTCGTTCCGGAAGGTGTCGATCCGGATCTCTTCCGGAAAGAGCACGAGGCCGGCCAGGTGTTCCAGCAGCGACGCCAAGAACCCGATCCGGTCCCGCGCCCGAACCGTGAGCACCAGGGCACCTTC
>DATHOI010000448.1:0-5224 GCA_035485095.1 Polyangiaceae bacterium
CAACTACGTCCTCAGTGGCAGCAGCGGTGGCAATGAAGTGCGCATCGCGTTCACGCAGACGAGCGACACGACCGGCAAGGTTTCCCCGTACGTCAGCATTCCCGCCTTCACCAACGGCCAATCCGGCACGATTTGCACGAAGGACGTGAGCTGTCAGGGGCAGATGAACTGCGCGTTGACCGGCATGCAGTACGACCTGCAAATCGAGGTCGTCGGTGGCAACCACGCGGGCGCGTACAACTTGTGCCTAACGAGCCTGACGCCCATGGGCAGCGGCAGCTCGACGTTGTCCCAGCTGTGCGGCGCGCAAGGTGCGACCAACGCGACGGAAGACGTCGGCAAGTACTTTGCGCAGAACAACGTGAACACCGCGGGTGACTCGCTGTGCATCACGCCCGCGTTGAACGGCACGGCGGCATCCTTCGTCGTCGGCACCTCGAGCTTTGCCACGGGCGCGACGCTGAATGCGTACCCGTCACTCGTGGACGGCTGGCACTACGGGCGGCTTTCCTCCGACACCGCATTGCCCAAAGCCGTCAGCGCGCTCGGGACGGTGAATTCGTCGGTCACGTACACTGGCAGTGACGGTAAATACGACGCCGCCTACGACATCTGGGTCTTGCCGACGCTGCCCAGCGCCTCGGTCAAGACACCCGCGGGCGGTCTCGAGGTCATGCTCTGGTTGAATCACACGAACCCGCCAAACCCGGCTGGCACGCAGAACGGGACCTTCATGGGTTACAACGTGTGGACCGGCACCGTGCAAAACTGGAACTACGTCGCGTACGAGGCGACGGGGAAGACCAGCTTCTCGGGCGATTTGGCGCCGTTCATCAAGGACGCCGTCTCGCGCAAGGGGACACAAACTGCGGCCGCTTCGGGCGGACCGTGGCTGGCAGGCATCGAGTTCGGCTTCGAGCTCTATGACTACCCGGGCACGGGCTTCGCGGTGACCTCGTTCACCACCACCGTGCAGTAGTCGCTAGACCAGAGCCACGCAAAAACGCCCGGCGCGCCAAGCAACGCTCCGGGCGTTTCTGTTTTTTGGGCTCTAGCTCAGGGCGACCGGAAGCTCGCCCCGTGATCGTCCGAGATCAGCACGCTGTAGGATTGCGTCGCGCGATTGGCTCCGCCGTACAAGAACAGGCGGCCGTCGACGGCGAGCAGCCGCGACGGCACGCGCACATCGACACGCACCTCGGGGTGCTCGGCCAAGTCGAACGCGACGTAGAATGGCGTCCAAGTGCGACCGTCGTCGCGACTCGAGCTGACGCGCACGGTATCTTTCGTGGTCACGGCGAGCACCGTCGTGCCGTGCACGCGCGCGACATCGAGTGTCTGCTCGTAGAGGCCTGGCAGGGTCTCGCTGCGCGGCCCAGGCAGCAGCGCGCAGCGGCCGCCAAACGGACACGCGAACAGCTCGCTAGCTTTCGCATTCTGCGCTCGCACTAGCGCGACGAGCGCGCGCTCGTCGCACGCGAGCGCGTACACCGTGCTGCTTTCAGGGGCGAGTTGCGTGGCGTGAGCAGTGCCGTCGAGCTCGGTCGAGCTGACCTCGAGCACGTCGTGGTCCGCGCTCAGTCCGACTTCGAACGAGCGCCCATCGCCGGTCAAGCAGCGCTCGGCAAAGTCGCCGCCCGCGGTTGCGCTCGACGCGGGACGCCAGGTGAGGCCGTTGTCGGTGCTCTTGTGCAGCGAGAGGTGCGCGCCCTTGCCGAACGCGAGCCACAGTCCATCCGTCCCCTTTTTTACCGAGCGGTACGGGGCGCGCCAACCGGGAATGCCGCGTCCGACGCCGGGCCGCGGCAACGCAATCGGGTGGATCGCTTCGTAGGCACCGAGGGATGGCTTGACCAGCGCGGTATAACCGCGCACGAATGGCCACGCCGAATGCGCCGCGCTCACGAGCGGTTCGATCGTGACGTTCAATGCCGAAGCGTTCTCGGTGCCCGACAAGCCGTACTCGCCGAAGCTCGCGGCGTTCAACTCGTGCTTGCGCGCGATCTCTGCGGAGCCGGTGATGGCGAGCGCGTGCTTGCCGCACTTCTCGAATGGACGCTCGGCCGGCGCGGCGGCCACGATGCGGCGATGCACCAGCCGCGAAAACTCCGCGGGGTTATCGCGGAACAGCGCCGGCCCAGTCGGCCCCGCCATACACACGGCGTAGTCGGCAACGGAGCTCGCTAGGCTGTGCACTCGGTAGCCCGCGAGCGCGCGAGGCACGAGTGAGCTCAGGACCCACGCCGCGAGCCCAAGCAGGAGCAGGCTGCGGATCCGAAACGGTAGCTGAGGAAAGGCGGCGGTCTGTGCAGCCGGCGCTAGGGCCATGCTGCACAGAATGAGCAATATCAGTCACTTGGGCCAAGTTTCGCCGGAGTTTCTCGGCGCTATGGCAAAGTGCTGAGGTTTGCCTCAGCCCATCGTACGCGGAATCTCGTCCGTCTTCAGGCGCTTGCGGCGACGACGAGCGGCTTCGCTCATCTTCTTGCGTCGCTTGATCGAGGGCTTCATGTAGTGTCGGCGGCGCTTGAGCTCACGGAGAATGCCCTCCGCAGCCATCTTGCGCTTGAGGTGCTTGATCGCACGCTCGATGCCTTTGTCGCCAACCTGGACCTCGAGGGGCCTGCACTGAACCGATTCGCTGGTATTAGCCAAGGGATGGCGGATATGACAGACCCCCACGCGCTTGGCAAGTCCCGATCCGCCTGAAAGCGCTAGGTTTCGCCGAAAATCGCGAGCCTAACCGGTCCCCTACCCCAAAACCCCGCATGGAACCCCGTTTTCGCCCCACCGCCATCAAGGCCCCACACGGCGCTCGGATCTTCGAACTGACCTGGGCTGACGGCACCACCCACAGCTATCCCCATGAAATCTTGAGGGGCTACTGCCCGTGTGCCGGTTGTCAGGGCCACTCCGGAGAGATTCGCTTCCAAGAAGGCGGCAACCAGGAGCTGCGCGAAATCGAGCGTGTCGGCAACTATGCCCTCTCCTTCACTTGGGGTGACAGCCACAGCTCGGGCATCTACAGCTTTCGTTACCTGCGCACGCTCGGCGAGCGGCTCGAAGCCGAAGGCGCAGACGCCGTGAAGGCGCTCGGCGAATTGCCGCGCTCTTGAGGGCACGGATCGCGATCGTCAGCACGTGCTACCCGCGCGACCCGGGTGACGCCTCGGGGCATTTCGTGCGCACCGAAGCGCGCGAGCTGCACAGGGCGGGCCACGACGTGCATGTCTTCGCGCCGGGCTCCGGGCAAAGCGACGAGAGCACGGGGCGCGTGCATTGGCTCGGCGATCGTGGCGCGTTCGGCTGGCCTGGTGCGTTACCGCGTTTGAAGGAGAAGCCGCTGCGCGCGCTGGGAGCTTTGGAATTCGCGCTTCGCGCCCAACGAGCGGTGCGTGAACACGGTCCATTCGCCCAGTTGCAGGCGCACTTTTTGGTGCCGAGTGGTTGGCCCATCGCGACGCTTGCCCTCGGCGCGCGTGCCGAGACCAAGCTCGAGATCGTTGGGCACGGCTCCGACGTGCGCGTTTTCTGCCGTTTGCCGAAGCAGTTACGTAAGCACATCGCGCGCGGCTGGCTGGCTCGACGCGCCCAGCTCCGTGTCACGAGTCAGGAGCTCGCAGCGTTGCTCGGTCAGGCGAATCCCGAGCTCTTACCGGCGCTGCGCGTCGCGGCGAGCCCGTTCGACGTAGACGGCGTCCCCGATCGCCGAAGCGCGCGTGCGCGACTCGGCTTCGCGGACTCCGCAGTCATTGCGCTCGTCGTATCGCGCTTGGTTCCAAGCAAGCGAGTCTCGTTGGCCTTGCACGCGCTTGCGCTATTGGACGACCTGTCCGTGGTGGTCGTCGGTGATGGGCCCGAGCTCGCGGCGTTGTCTGCCCGCTTTCCGAGCGTGCGTTTCACGGGCCGTGTGCCGAGGGCGGATGCCCTGCGTTACATCGCTGCGGCCGACGTGCTCGTGAGCGCATCGGCACAAGAGGGCGCGCCGACGGTGGTACGCGAAGCCCGTCAGCTCGGCGTGCCCGTCGTCGCCGTAGCAGCGGGCGACCTAGCGCTGTGGGCAGAGCGCGACCCGGGCATCCTCTTGACGCGCGCCTAGCCTTCGAGGCGAACGCGCGGTAGCAGAGCCACGAAGTTGCAGGGCTTCGTGCGCGAATCGAGCTGGGGCAAAATAATCTTGTCGAGCGCGAGGCGCACGGCGCCCGTCGAGCCCGGCAACAGAAAGACCAGCGTGGTGTCGCACAGCGCGGCTTCGGCGCGCGATTGAATCGTCGCAGCGCCGATGTCAGCGTAGCTCAAGGCTCGAAATAGCTCGCCAAAGCCGGGAATGGCCTTGGTCACCAGGGGCGCGAGCGCTTCGGGCGTGACGTCCCGCTGTGTGATGCCGGTGCCGCCGGTGGTGATCACTACGTCGACGCGAGCGTCACTCACGCAGGCGGCGATGACGGCGCGAATCTTGTGCAGGTCGTCCTTCACGATCGTACGTTGCGCAATCACGTGCCCCGCGCTCAAGAGCTCGTCCATCAAGAGCCCGCCGCTCTTGTCGGTCTCGAGCGTGCGCGTGTCACTGACGGTAATGATCGCAATCTGCAGCGGATTCGACACGGGGTCCATCGCGGCGAAGCTTAGCGCGTTTTTTCGGACACGTGTGTATGCTGCACGCGTGCGGCATGCGTCACTTTTGTTTCCTGTCTTGGTGCTGGCGCTGGCCTGCACGCGTGCGCCTGAGAGTGAGTCAGGGCGTGCCCCAGCGAGCGCGCAGACACCCGTCATTGCGGGCGCCGCGCAACCCAGCGGTCGAAACGCCGCGCCAACGGCGACCGCTCTGGCGGCGACATCCGCCGCTCCGTCCAGTGTGGTTTCGAGCGCGCCGCCGGCGCCAGAAACCGGCCCGAGCGTCACGCTAGCCTCGCTCGAGGGGGGCCCGGGCTCGGTCCGCGCGGAGCACGGCGCGGTCACCAGTGTGGAACCCAACGCCACGCGTGCGGGCATTCGCATGCTCGAGCACGGGGGCAACGCCGTCGACGCGGCCGTCGCCGTTGCCTACGCTCTCGCCGTCACTCACCCGAGCGCGGGCAATCTGGGCGGCGGCGGCTTCATGCTCGTGCGACCGCGCGGCGGCCCGACCGTCGCGCTCGACTTTCGCGAGACCGCGCCCGCAACACTCACCCGTGACCAATTCGACGCGATGGAGAAAGCCGGTGGCCAAGGCCCGGTCTCGGTG